>NZ_RZRX01000248.1:0-9386 GCF_003997405.1 Mesorhizobium sp. M2A.F.Ca.ET.042.01.1.1 | reverse complement strand
CTATCCGTGGTGGGAGCAGATCGCGAAATGGCGCGCGCGGGATTCGCTGGCCTACAAGATGAACAGCGACGTCATCATGCCGCAATACGCGATCCAGCGGCTCTATGCGCTGACAAAGGACATGGACACCTACATCACCACCGAGGTCGGCCAGCACCAGATGTGGGCGGCGCAGCACTATCATTTCGACAAGCCGAACCGCTGGATGACGTCGGGCGGCCTGGGCACGATGGGCTATGGCCTGCCGGCGGCGCTCGGCGTGCAGATCGCGCATCCGGATGCGCTGGTCATCGACATCGCCGGCGACGCCTCGGTGCAGATGACAATGCAGGAGATGAGCTCGGCGGTGCAGTATGAGGCGCCGATCAAGATCTTCATCCTGAACAACCAGTATATGGGCATGGTGCGCCAGTGGCAGCAGCTCTTACACGGCAACCGGCTGTCGCATTCCTACACCGAGGCGATGCCCGACTTCGTCAAGCTGGCGGAGGCGTATGGCGGCCACGGCATTCGCTGCGACAAGCCGGACGAGCTCGACGACGCGATCCGCGAGATGATCTCGGTGAAGAAGCCGGTTCTGTTCGACTGCCGCGTGGCGACCTTGGCCAACTGCTTCCCGATGATCCCGTCGGGCAAGGCGCATAACGAGATGCTTCTGCCGGACGAGGCGACCGACGAGGCGGTGGCCAACGCCATCGACGCCAAGGGCAGGGAACTGGTGTAGGCAGCCGTCAAGGGCGGGCTATCGCGAATAGCCCTGCGCAAACAGAGAATTAGCTCAGAAGTCTGAAATCGAGAATCACGTCATGAACGCACAGCTTCAGCCCACCGGCTCGGCCTACTTCATCGCCAAGGAAACCGAGAAGCCGGAAACCCATACGCTTTCCGTGCTGGTCGACAACGAACCGGGCGTGCTGGCCCGCGTCATCGGGCTTTTCTCGGGCCGCGGCTACAACATCGAAAGCCTGACCGTTTCCGAGACCGAGCACGAGAAGCATCTGTCGCGCATCACCATCGTGACGCGCGGCACGCCGCATGTGATGGAGCAGATCAAGCATCAGCTCGAGCGCATCGTGCCGGTGCACCGGGTGGTGGACCTGACCGTGCGCTCGCATGAGCTTGGGCAGGAGCGGCCGCTGGAACGCGAGCTCGCGCTGGTCAAGGTTGCCGGCACGGGCGACGCCCGCGTCGAGGCGCTTCGGCTTGCGGACGCCTTCCGCGCCTCGGTCATCGACGCCAACACCGAGCATTTCATCTTCGAGATCACCGGCAAGGGTTCCAAGCTCGACCAGTTCATCGCCATCATGAAGCCGCTTGGCCTGGTCGAGATCTGCCGCACCGGCGTCGCCGCGATGAATCGCGGCCCGCAGGGGATGTGAGAAAGGCGGGCGATCGCTCGCACCGCTTCAATCGTTTCTCTGGCCCGGCAGTCGTCCATCTTGGCGGCCTTTCGGATCGGTGGACAGCCCGGTCGGATCCCCTGTTACCCGGCTGCCTAACCATTGTGCAGTGCACATTAAATCTTCGTAATGCCGCGTTTTGGCCCTTTTCCGCCAAAGCCGTGTCCTATCTATTCGGCGAAATTCGCGGCGAAAGACCGTGGATCGAGCTAGGATGGACCACCGGGATCGGCGTGTCGGGTAGAGGGCTTGTTTGTCGATGCGCGGAAAAATCGCCTTTGCAGCTGTTGCGGTCGCCTGTCTGGCGGCCGCGGGGCTCTATTATTCGCCCACAACGCTGACCAGGGTCCAGCAGCTGATTTCTGGCAAGCAGGCTGACGCGACCGCCACCGCCAAGAAGGGGAGCGGCGACAAGACGGCCAGTGCCTCGGACAATGCGAAAGGCGAGAATGCGAAAGGCGGCGGTCCGCGTTCGGCCTCGATCGTCTCCGCCGTCGCGACCACCGCCGATTTCCCGATCCGGCGCTATGCCATCGGCTTCGTCTCGTCACCGGAGGTGGTCAACATAAATGCCCGTGTTTCCAGCCAGATCGTGTCGATTGCGGTCAAGGACGGGCAGATGGTCAAGGCTGGCGATCTGCTCATTTCGCTCGATGATCGCGCGCTGAAGGCGCAACTGGCCAAGGATCAGGCGACGCTCGCCAAGGACCAGGCGATGCTGGTGAGCGCCCAGGCCGACCTGCAGCGCGCCAAGGATCTTGTCGCCAAGCAGGCCGGCACGCAGCAGACCTACGACCAGGCGCTGGCCGCGCAGAAAGCCGCGGCCGCGACCATCGATGCCGACAAGGCGACGATCGACGCCGATACCGTGCAATTGAGCTACGCCACCATCACGGCGCCGATCTCGGGCCGGCTCGGCGCCGTCAACGTGTCGGTCGGCGATCTCGTCACCACCAGCAATGGCAGCTCAAGCAGTTCGACGCCGCTGGTCACCATCACGCAGATGGACCCGCTGCAGGTGAATTTCACGCTGCCGGAAAGCAACCTCGCCCTTTTGCACAAGGCGCTCGCCGACCCGCAGCAAGGCAACGTGACGCTGACCAAGGACGGTGACCCCACGCCCATCGGCAAGGGCACGCTCGACTTCGTCGATTCCAGCGTCGATACCGCTTCCGGCACCATCGCCACGCGGGCGAGCATACCCAACCCGGATCTTTCGCTGTGGCCGGGGCAATATGTGAACGTGGTGCTCGATGCCGGCACGATGCCGCACATGACCTCGGTTCCGACGGTCGCGGTGCAGCCCAGCCAGAAGGGCCCCTTCGTCTATGTCGTCAAGCCGGACAACACGGTGGAGATGCGTCCGGTGCAGGTGGCGCTGACGGAGGGCCAGAACAGCGCCATCAGCGATGGCCTCAAGAGCGGCGAGAAGGTCGTCGTGGAGGGCCAGACACGGTTGAAGAACGGCGCGGCGGTGCATGAAGGCAAGGCGGCCGGATCCGGTGACCAGGCGTCACCGAAGGTCGCGGAGGCAGACAAGGCCGGCGGGGCTGCCCAATGATCTCCGAATTCTGCATTCGCAGGCCCGTCGCAACGCTGCTGATGTCGTTCGCCCTCATCCTGGGCGGTATTTTTGCCTATAAGTTCCTGCCGGTGGCGGCGCTGCCGAGCGCCGAGTTTCCGGTGGTCAATGTTTCGGCCAGCCTGCCCGGCGCGTCGCCGGAGACGATGGCGACATCGGTGGCGACGCCCCTGATCAAGCAATTCGCGACGATCGCCGGCATCGATTCGATCTCGACCACCAATTCGCTCGGCCAGACCTCGATCGCCATCCAGTTCGTGCTGAACCGCGACATCGATGCCGCCGCCGCCGACGTGCAGGCGGCGATCGCGCGAACGCAAAGATCGCTGCCGCCGGAAATGACCTCGCCACCCAGCTATCGCAAGGTCAATCCGGCCGACGCGCCGATCCTTCTGATGTCGCTGGTCAGCGACACGGTCCCGCTGACCGATCTCGACGCCTTCGCGGAAAACGTCATCTCGCCTTCGCTGTCGACCATCGACGGCGTGGCCCAGGTGTCGATCTTCGGCCAGCAGAAATACGCCGTGCGCATCCAGATCGATCCGTCCGCGCTTGCCGCGCGTGGCATCTCCATCGATCAACTGCAGGCGGCGATCGCCTCGGCCAACAGCAACACGCCGCTCGGCGTGCTGCAGAACAACAAGCAGCAGTTGACGATCACCGCCAACACGCAGCTGACCAACGCCGCCGGCTTCTCCAACCTCATCATCGCCACCAAGAACGGCCATCCGGTGCGGCTGGGCGAGGTGACCCGCGTCGTCGATTCCGTGCAGACCACGACAACGGCGAGCTGGTATGACGGCACCCGCGCGATCATCATGGCGGTGCAGCGCCAGCCCGATGCCAACACCGTCGACGTCGTCGACAAGGTCAAGGCGATGCTGCCGTCCTTCCAGGACCAGATGCCGGCCGCCGCCCAGATCAAGCTGCTCAACGACCGCTCGACCTCGATCCGCCAGGCCGTCGACGACGTTCAGTTCACGCTGCTGTTGACCATCGCGCTCGTCGTGATGGTGATCTTCGTCTTCCTGCGCAGGGTGACGGCGACGATCATCCCGGCGGTGGCGGTACCGATCTCGCTGATCGCCACGCTTGGCGCGATGTTCCTGTTCGGCTTTTCCATCGACAACATCTCGCTGATGGGACTGACTTTGGCCGTCGGCCTCGTCGTCGACGACGCCATCGTCATGCTGGAAAACATCTTCCGCCACATGGAAGAGGACGGGCTGTCGGCCTTCGACGCATCGCTGAAGGGCGCGCGCGAGATCGGCTTCACCATCATCTCGATCTCGATCTCGCTGGTGGCGGTGTTCATTCCGGTGCTTTTGATGGGCGGCGTCATCGGCCGCATCTTCAACGAATTCGCCGTCGTGGTGACCGTCGCCATCCTGGCCTCGATGTTCGTCTCGCTGACGCTGACGCCGATGCTCTGCTCGCGGTTGCTGTCGGTGACGAAGGCCGATCGCGAGGCGCATAGCGCCGGCAGGCATGACATCGTCACCCGCATCTATGACTGGCTCTTGAGCTTCTGCCTGCGCCACACCTTCCTGGTTTTCCTGGTCTTCATCACCACCGCCGCGGCGTCGGTGTGGGTGATCCAGGTTTCGCCGAAGGGCTTCTTTCCGCAGGAGGATATCGGCCAGATATCGGTGACCACCATGGCGCGCCAGGACATCTCTTTTGACGCCATGGCGAAGCTGCAAGGGCAGGTGGCCAGCGTGTTCTCGAAGTCGCCCTATGTCGACCATGTGGCCTGGTCGGCCGGCAGCGGCAACAACGCGCTCAACCAGGGGCAACTCTTCGTCCAGCTCAAGGGCAAGGACCAGCGCCCCAACATCGACAAGGTGCTCTCGGATCTGAGGCGCCAGCTGGCCGGCGTGCCGGGCATCGAGACCTATATGCAGCCGGTGCAGAACCTGAGGCTCGGCTCGCGGTCGTCCGCCAGCGCCTACCAACTCGTGGTTCAGGGGCTCGATACCAAGCAGACAGACGTCTGGGCACAAAAGCTCAATGATGCCATGGCCGCCGACCACACGATGTTCACCGACGTCACCAGCGACCTGCAGAACAACGCCTTGCAGGCATCGCTCGTGATCGACCGCGACAAGGCCGCCCAGCTCGGCATCGACACCGACACGCTGCGCTCCGCGCTTTACGGCGGCTTCGGCACCGACCAGGTCTCGACGATCTTCGGTTCGGCCGACAGCTATGAGGTCATCACCGAGCTCGACCCCAAGATCGAATGGTCGCCGGAACACATGCTGGCCATCCAGATGCGGACGTCGAGCGGCACCCTGGTGCCGCTGGGCGCCTTCGCCCGCGTCGACCGCACGGCCGGCGCCCTGACGATCAACCAGCTCGGACAGCTGCCGGCGGTGACGATCTCCTACAACCTGCCGCAGGGCGTGTCGCTCGGCGACACGGTGACCCGCATCGACCAGCTCAAGGAACAGATCGGCATGCCGACGGCGATCTCGACGAGCTTCGCGGGCACCGCCAAGACCTTCCAGGATTCGCTGGCCAATCAGGGCTTGCTGATCGGCGGCGCGATCCTCACGATCTATATCGTGCTCGGCATGCTCTATGAGAGCTTCATCCATCCGCTCACCATCCTCACCGGCCTGCCGTCAGCGGTGCTTGGCGCGGTGGTGGCGCTGCGCTTCGCCGGCATGGACCTTTCGGTCATCGCGGTGATCGGCATCCTGATGCTGATCGGCATCGTCAAGAAGAACGGCATCATGATGGTCGACGTCGCGCTGGAGCTGAGGCGACAGGGCATGTCGGCGAAGGAGTCCATCCACAGGGCCTGCCTGATGCGTTTCCGGCCGATCATGATGACGACGCTGGCCGCGCTGATGGGAACCTTTCCGATCGCGCTCGGCACCGGCGCCAGCGCCGAATTGCGCCAGCCGCTCGGCATCGCGGTGGTCGGCGGCCTGCTCGCCTCGCAGGCGTTAACGCTGTTCGTGACGCCGGTGATCTACGTCTATTTCGAGAATTTCTCGGGCTGGCTGCTCAGCTTCTCGTCGAGACGGAGCCAGCCGGCGCTGCATGTGGTGGAGAGCGGCGAGCAGGGCTCGCTGTTCGACGGCGAGTCGGAACCGAAGAAGGTGGCGGCCGAGTAGGAGCATGATCCCGAAAAGCTGCAGCTTTTCGGACAAGATCATGCCTCAGAAAACAAACCTGGAGCGAAGCCTCAGTTCCGCTCCAGTTCCACTGGCCCAAGGCCTCGCGCTTGCGGCCAACGGCAGCCGATCCTAGTCTCGGGGCATGACCCACGATCATGACCACGACAACGAGCTCGATCCGTTCGCGGCGCGCGTGCGCGCGCTGGAGACGATCCTGACCCAGAAAGGCCTGATCGATCCGGCAGCCATCGACGTCATCGTCGATACCTATGAGACCAAGATCGGCCCGCGCAATGGCGCGCGGGTGGTGGCGAAGGCCTGGAACGATCCGGCTTATGCCGAATGGCTCAAGCGCGACGCGACCGCCGCGATCGAATCGCTCTCCTATACCGGCCGCCAGGGCGAGCATATGCAGGCCGTGTTCAACACCGAGGAGACGCACAATCTCGTCGTCTGCACGCTGTGCTCCTGCTATCCATGGTCGGTGCTCGGCCTGCCGCCGGTCTGGTACAAGGCGCCGCCTTACCGCTCGCGGGCGGTGATCGATCCGCGCGGCGTGCTGGAGGAATTCGGGCTGACGCTGCCCAGTACCAAGAAAATCCGCGTCTGGGATTCGACCGCCGAGCTTCGCTATCTCGTGGTGCCGATGCGGCCGAAAGGCACTGAGGGCTGGAGCGAGGAGCAGCTCGCCGAGCTGGTCAGCCGCGATGCGATGATCGGCACGGCGCTGGCCAAAGAGCCGGAAGGGGAGCCGGCATGAACGGACCGCAGGATCTCGGCGGACAGATGGGCTTCGGGCCGGTCGCGCCCGAGAAGGACGAGCCTTATTTCCACGCGGCATGGGAAAGGCGGGCGCTGGGCGTGACGCTCGCCGCCGGCTCCATGGGCGCGTGGAATATCGATGAAAGCCGGCATGCCCGGGAATCGCTGCATCCCGCCGACTACTATTCGTCGAGCTACTACCAGATCTGGATCAAGGCGCTGGAAACACTGCTGAAGCGCCATGGCTTCGTCACCGAGCGCGACCTTGCCGCCAGCAAGGCAGTCGATGCGGCCGCGACGCCGAAAAGGGTGTTGAAGGTGGGGGATGTGCCGGCGGTGCTCGCCAAAGGCGGACCGTGCGACCGGCCGGTCGCTACCCCGGCGTGCTTTCGCGCAGGCGACCGGGTGCGGACGAAGAATTTCAACCCGATCGGACATACGCGCCTGCCGCGCTACGCGCGCGACAAGACCGGGAGGATCGAGGCCGTTCGCGGCGGCTTCGTCTTTCCGGACAGCAATGCGCATGGCAAGGGCGAGAACCCGCAATGGGTCTATACCGTGGTGTTCGACGGAGCCGAAATCTGGGGCGAGGGCGCCGATCCGACGCTCAGCATCTCGATCGATGCCTGGGAGAGCTATCTTGAGCCGGCATGAGGCCAAGTTGCCGGCGGGCTTCGACGAGCCGGTCTTCGCCGAGCCATGGCAGGCCGAAGCCTTCGCCCTGACCGTTGCGCTGCACGGCAAAGGCCTGTTTTCGTGGAGCGAATGGGCCGATGCACTGTCGGTCGAGGTCAAGAAGCCTGACGTCGCAAGCGACGGGCATGACTACTACGAGCATTGGCTGGCGGCGCTAGAGAAGCTTCTGTCCCGGAAGGGTGTCGCCGGCAAGCGGGAGGTCGATGAACTCGCCGCCGCATGGGAACGCGCCGCGCATGCAACGCCGCACGGCAAGCCGATCCTGCTGGAGAATGATCCGGGCGCCGGCAGATAGATCGTCTTTGTTCTCTTTACGTTCCGGTTTACGGCTGATAGCCTGAGTTGTCGGATGCGTTGGCGATTGCTCCGACAACGGTCGGTATTGCGGCCAATCTTGTCTTTCGCTTGCGAATCCGGTCTGTCGCACTGATGGAATTTTCTCCCCAACAGGACGAGGCTTTGAAAGCGGTCGGGCGCTGGCTCAAAGAGGGCCGGCCGCAGGTCTTTCGGCTGTTCGGCTATGCCGGCACCGGCAAGACGACGCTGGCGCGCTATTTTGCCGAGCATGTCGACGGCCAGGTGCAGTTCGCCGCCTTCACCGGCAAGGCGGCGCAGGTGCTGCGCTCAAAGGGGGCGACAAACGCCCGCACCATCCATTCGCTGATCTATAGACCGAAGGGTGAGGAATCGGTCGAGGACGAGGTGACCGGCAAGACCTCGATGTCGCCGACCTTCTCGCTCAACCGGCAAAGCCCGATTTCGCGCGCCAAGCTCGTCGTCATCGACGAATGCTCGATGGTCGACGAGCAGCTCGGCCGCGACCTGCAGAGTTTCGGCACGCCGATCCTGGTGCTTGGCGATCCGGCGCAGCTGCCGCCGATCTCGGGCGGCGGCTTCTTCACCGAACACGAGCCGGATGTGCTGCTGACCGAGATCCACCGCCAGGCGCGCGACAACCCGATCATCCGGCTCGCGCTCGACGTGCGCGAAGGCCGGGAATTCATGCATGGCGATTATGGCACGGCGCAGGTGATCGGCAGGGAAGCAGTCAACCAGGACCTGGTGCTCAAGGCCGACCAGGTGCTGGTCGGCACCAACCGCACGCGCCGGCGCTACAATCAAAGATTGCGCGAACTGAAAGGGTTCGACGCCGACTTTCCGCAGGCCGGCGACAAGCTGGTCTGCCTGCGCAACGACCCTGCCAAGGGCCTGCTCAACGGCTCGCTGTGGAAGGTGATGACCTCGTCGCGCGAGACGGTGAAGCCCGGCATCAACCTTCTGGTCTCGCCGGAGGAGGACGATCCCGACCGCGGCGTCGCCAAGATCAAGCTGCTCAAGGCGGCGTTCGAGGATCCCGACGCGGAAATCCCGTGGCAGCAGAAGAAGCGTTTCGACGATTTCGACTATGGCTACGCGCTGACCGTGCACAAGGCGCAGGGCTCGCAGTGGAACGACGTCGTGCTGTTCGACGAGAGCTGGGCCTTCAAGGAGACACGGCAGCGCTGGCTCTATACGGCAATCACCCGCGCCGCCGAGCGGCTGACGGTGGTGCGCTAGGGAGGTTAGGAGTTCAGGTGAGGCTGGCCTAGTTCCTCAACACAGTGACTTTGAAAGATTGCAGGCTTTAAGGGCAAGGCTATCAACGTCCGCTGGGTAGTCAGCGCAAACGTTGGCGATGAGCTGGAGGCGCATGAACCTCGTCATTCCAGGGCGGAGCAAGGAGCGAAGCGACGCGCGCAGACCCTGGAATCCATGCCGTTACCTGGACCGAAGTGTGCAACGGTGCAGAATTCTGGACCGCTGCGGGGCTTCCAAGTC
>NZ_RZRX01000247.1:0-9392 GCF_003997405.1 Mesorhizobium sp. M2A.F.Ca.ET.042.01.1.1 | reverse complement strand
GTTGAGGATCGCGGCGCGCTCGGCAACCGGACGCTTCGCCCAGGCGGGTTGCGCGTCGACGGCGATGCGCACGGCGGTCGCCACCTGCTTGGCCGCAGCTTCATGCACCGTGCCGACCACCTCGTCCGGCTTGGCCGGATTGACGATCTGGCGCTGCTTGCCGTAGCCGGCGGCGCGCGTGATCGGCCTGGCATGCCAGCGGTCCGCTCCGGCAAATTCCGCCCTCGCCTTGTCGATGGCCGCGAGCGTCACCGGATCGGTGATGTCGAAGCCCTTCGAGTTGCGGCGTCCGGCGCCGAAGATCGCTGAGGGACGCGCGATCGCCGGATTGGCGGCGGGGCCCTGCATCTCGACAACCGTGAGCGGATCGCGCGCAATCTCCTCCGGCTCGACTTCCTCGTCGGTCAGTTGGTGCACGAAGGAGGAATTGGCGCCGTTTTCCAGCAAACGCCGGACCAGATAGGCAAGCAGGTCCGAATGCGCGCCGACCGGCGCATAGATGCGGCAGCGCGTGCCTTCGGCCTGCCGCACGGTTTCATGCAGCGCCTCGCCCATGCCATGCAGGCGCTGGAACTCGAAGCTGTCGCGGTCCTTCGCCATCGACAGGATGGCGGCGACAGTGTGCGCGTTGTGGGTGGCGAACTGCGGATAGATGCGGTCGGTCATCGACAAAAGCTTCTTCGCGCAGGCCAGATACGAAACGTCGGTGTTGGCCTTGCGGGTGAAGACCGGGTAGCCGGCAAGACCCAGCGTCTGCGCCCGCTTGATCTCCGTGTCCCAATAGGCACCCTTGACCAGCCGCACCATGATCCGGCGGTCGTATTTCTTCGCGAGCGCATAGAGCCAGTCGATGGCGAAAGCCGCGCGCGGGCCATAGGCCTGGACGACGACGCCGAAGCCGTCCCAGCCGGCAAGTTCCGGCTCGGCCAGGACGCGTTCGATGACGTCGAGCGACAGGTCGAGGCGGTCTGCCTCCTCGGCATCGATGTTGAGACCCATGCGCGAATGCCGGGCGGCAAGCGCCAGCGACAGTAGCCGCTCGGCCATCACCGGCAGCATGGTCTCGCGCTGCGCCACCTCGTAGCGCGGGTGCAGCGCCGAGAGCTTGACCGAAATGCCGTGATTGTAGCGGATGTCGGGGCCGTTCGACCCGGCATCGAGCGACGAGATCGCATCCGCATAGGCGCGGTGGTAGCGCAGCGCATCGGCCTCGGTACGCGCCGCCTCGCCCAGCATGTCGAAGGAATAGAGATAGCCCTTCTGCGTCATCGGCCGGCCGCGCTTGACGGCCTCGGCGATGGTGCGGCCGAGCACGAACTGCTCGCCCATCTCGCGCATCGCAGCGGCGACCGCCTTGCGGATCACCGGCTCGCCTAGCCGGCGCACCATGGCGCGCAACGTGCCTTCGATGCCGCCCTCGCCTTCGTCGAGCACGCGGCCGGTGAGCATCAGCGCCCAGGTCGAGGCGTTGACGAAGATCGAACTCGAGCCGCCCGAATGCGCCGACCAGTCATGCGGTGCGATCTTGTCCGCGATGAGATCGTCCATCGTCTCGGTGTCGGGCACGCGCAGCAGCGCTTCGGCCAGGCACATCAGCGCCACGCCTTCCTTGGTCGACAGGCCGTAGGCCGAGAGGAAGACCTCCATCAGCCTGGGATCGGTCGAGCCACGCACCGCGCGCACCAGATCGGCCGCGCGCGCCGAGATCGCCTTGCGCTCCTCGGCCGACAATCCCGCCGTCGCCGACAGGCGCTTCACCGCCTCGTCTTCGTCGGGCAAATAATTGGCGCGGATCTGCTGGCGGATGGCGTCGAGCGGCATATCGGGTCCATGAAAGCGAGCATGAGCGAACGTTCCGGGGGTCGCCGGACCGAATGGTGCAAAGCTAGCACAGCTTCGGATTCCAGTCGGTCCAAAGAAATCGACAAGGCAGGCCAATTGAACTATCATTGAAGCCGAATTCCCATCGTTTCGGCTGCCATTTCGATGATCGAAGACCAATTGGACCGCATCGACCGCAACATCCTGGCCGCGCTCGGGCGCGACGGCAGGCTTTCGATGTCGGAACTGGCTTTGAAGGTCGGCCTGTCGAAGACGCCGGTGCAGGCGCGCGTGAAACGATTGGAGAAGGACGGCTACATCAGAGGCTACCGCGCCATCATCGATCGCGAGCGCATGGGCGAAGGTCATGTCGCCTTCGTCCAAGTGAAGCTGTCGGACACGCGCTCGGCGGCGCTCGATGCTTTCAACCGCGCTGTTCAGGGCGTGCCCGAGATCGAGCAGTGCCACATGATGGCCTCGAGCTTCGACTATCTGCTGAAGGTCCGCACCACCGACATCGCCGCCTATCGCCGCGTGCTCGGCGAGCGCATTTCGGCCCTGCCGCATGTGGCGCAGACCTCGACTTTCGTGGCGATGGAGACGGTGAAGGATCGCTAATCAGAAAGCGTCTTCAAAAACGCCACCAGCGCCGCGCGCTCGCGATCGGACAGGTCGAGTGGATGCACTTCCGATACGCCTTCAACGCTGGGCGGCGCCTTCGAATAATGCGCCACCACTTCATCGAGTGTCGAGAACTGGCCGGCATGCATGTAAGGCGGGCGATCCGCCGCGCCCCTGAGCGACGGCGTCTTATAGGCGCGCGTGATTTGCGGACCGTCCTTGACCATGAAGCGCAGCTCGCGGCAGGCGCTCTCGTCGCCGTCGCGGAATTTGCCGAGGCAGTTGAACGGGTCGGCCTCGACCTGCGCCACCGCATCGACGCGCCCGCGGTCCGGCGGCAGGCCGTCGACCGGCGGCACGCCGGTGTTGTGGAAGGCGCTGTCGGTGAAGCGCGGACCATTGTGGCAGGTCACGCAATTGGCCTTGCCGATGAACAGTTTCAGCCCGAGGATCTCTTCCGGCGAGAACGCCGCGTCTCCTTCTGGCTTGGCGCCGGTCGCCAGATCGATGGCGAAGCGGTCGAAGCGCGTCTGCTGAGGTTCGATCGAGCGCTCGAAGGCGGCGATCGCCTTGCCGATATTGGCGTAGACTCGGTTGACATCGTCCTGCTGAGAGGCGGGCATCGCGTTCCACGCCGCCTTCTCGGCGTCGCTACCGAGCGGGCTGGCATTGGCCGGCACGGTGGAAAGGTCCGGCAGCGGCCCAAAAATGCGCTCGTAGCGCTCGCCGAACCGCTTCTTGATGTAGTGCGCGAAGGCTGCCCGGTTGCCGGCCTGCTCCAGCGGGTTTTCAAGCGGCGTCAGCGCCTGCGCCCACAGGCTGTCGCGCCTGCCGTCCCAGAAGTACCATGGATTGCGCGCCACACCCGCCAGCGGCATGGTGCGGCGGTTGGTGTGGCCGACGCCGACCGCCTGCGGCAGGTCGTCCTGGAACTGGCGGTCGATCTTGTGGCAGGTCGAGCACGAGACCGTGCGGTCGCGGCTCATGCCGACATCGAAGAACAGCGTCGAGCCAAGCGCGGCGGCCGCCGGCATATCCGCATACTGGTTCGTGGTGTCGGGTTTCAATGATGGCAGCGTGTTCAGCGCCAAAGACGCGATGGTCTTCTTCTCAGCGTCGCTGAATTGCGGCTCGCCGCAGCCACCCAGCAAGGCGAGAGCGGCCAAAGCCAGGAGGCATGCAACGCTCGTCAGACGACTCATCGAACGCTCACAACACGACGTTGAAGACGACGGAATCGGAACCCGCCGCCGCCGAGATACCGAAGTGCAGCTGCCACCAGCCGCTCATCGTGAATTTCACGCCGTCGATGCGGTAGCGCCCCTCGCCAAGATAATCGGTCGCCTGCGGACTGGTTGGCAGGCCGTGATTGTGCTGCGGCATCCCGCCGGAAACGGTGATGGCCGCCCCCTCCACCGGCGCGCCGGCGGCGGTCTTCAGCGTCAGCAGCCAGGATTGCAGCTCGCCCTGCCGGATGACGCCGCGCTCCGGCTCGAAGCTCGCGACGAACAGCCCGTTCGCCGTCTTCTTGGAGCGCGACAGGTCCGGACCGGACGCCGAATGCGGCAGCGTCAGATAGACGACGGCCACGATGCCGACCAGCAACGCGGCCAGGCCGAGCCCCGCAAGGATGTAACGCCATATCGATGCCAAACCCGTTCCTCTTCGGCTGCTAACGTCGCGGGCCGCTCGCCGCGTCCCGCCCTGCCTGTGGGAAATCGTTTCTGGCGCAAAATTCGCCGGCAGCCAAGCATGGCGCTGCCGGCCGCAAAAAGCTACAGCAACAAGACCTTAAGAAGGATAGAACCACATGGCCGCCAAGGGTATCGCGTCGATCGGCGAATGCATGATCGAATTGTCGGGACAGACCGGCGACAGCTGGCGCATGGGCTTTGCCGGCGACACCTTCAACACGCTGTGGGCATTGCACGCGCTGAGCCCGGAGCACCCCGCGACTTATGTCTCGGCCTTCGGCGACGATCCCTTCTCGCGCGACCAGATCGCCTTCTTCGGCCAGAACGGCATCGGCATAGGCAACAGTCCGGTCATTGCCGGCGCGCGCCCCGGCCTTTACGCCATCACGCTCACCGGAGCCGAGCGCGCCTTTACCTATTGGCGAAGCGACGCGGCAGCGCGCCAGCTCGCCTCCGATCCGGCGGCGCTCGCGAAAAGCCTTCAAAACCAGGCGCTTGTCTATTTTTCCGGAATCACCCTGGCAATTCTGGACGAGGCCGCGCGGAAAACCTTGCTGACGGCCATAGGTGCGGCCCGGGCCGCCGGCTCGCTCGTCGCCTTCGACCCGAATTACCGGCCGCGTCTGTGGCCGAGCCGCGAGGCAGCCCAGGCCGCTACCCTGGAGGCGCTTGCCGTGGCCGACATCGCGCTGCCGACCTTTCCGGACGAACAGATGCTGTTCGGGGATCCGACGCCGCAGGCGACGGCGGAGCGCCTAGGCGAGCTGACCGGCGAGGTCGTGGTCAAGAATGGCGAGCAGCCGGCCCTGATCGCGCTGAACGGCGCTTCGCAAACCGTGGACGCGGTGCACGTGGCCGCCCCGGTCGACACCACGGGGGCCGGCGATTCCTTCAACGGCGGCTATCTTGCCGCGCGGCTTGCCGGCCACGCGCCTGCCGACGCGGTGCGCCGCGCGCATAAAGTGGCGGCCGCGGTCGTGCAGGTTCGGGGTGCGCTGGCCCCGTTCGAGACGTTGCGGGTCGCGTTCGACAGTTAAGCACTGTCGAAGCGTTAGCGCGCCTTACTTCGATATCGAGAAACTTTACGGCAAGCGGAAGCGGTATTCCGTGACCTGATGATAAATCTGCCCTGGCCACAATGTGGCCTGCGGGAAATAAGGCCGGTTCGGCGAGTCCGGCCAGGTCTGCGCTTCGAGGCAGAGGCCTGAAAACCCCTTGTAGTGGCGGCCGTCGAGCCCGGGCGATGTCGGCGCGACGAACTGGCCGCTATAGAGCTGCAGTCCAGGCTCGGTGGTCCAGACTTCCATCTCGACGCCGGAATTGGCGCCTTGCACCCAGGCAGCCTGGTGCAGCGGTCCACGGCTGGAGGCGAGGCAGTAATTCAGGTCGTATTGAAGCTGCTCGCCCTCCATTTCCATGCGCAGCGCCCGCGCCTGCCGGAAATCGAAAGGTGTGCCGTCGACCGGCTTCACGACACCTGTCGGGATCATCTCGTCATCGACGGGCGTGTAGGCGCCGGCGTTGAGCATCAGCCGATGGTCGAGGATGTCGCCGGCGCCGCCATCGTCGAGGTTGAAATAGGAGTGCTGCGCCAGATTGCAGAGCGTCGGCTCCTCGCAAGTCGCGGTCAGTTCCATGCTGAGCGTGCCGGGGATCTTCAGCCGGTAGGTGCAGGTGACGTCGAGCGCGCCGGGAAAACCCATCGCGCCGTCCGGATCGTGCAGCGTCAGCGTCACGAAATCGCGGCCATGCAGCGAGACGGTCCATGGCCGGTGGAAAAAGCCTTCCGAGCCGCCATGCAGCGTGTGCTTGCCGAGAAAATTCTGCTCGGTCTGGTAGCGCTGGCCGGCAATGGTGAAACGGCCGCCGCCGATGCGGTTGGCGAAGCGGCCGACCACGGCGCCGAAGAAGGCGCGGTCGGTCTCGTAAGGTTCGAAGCGGTCGTAGCCCAGCACCAGCGGCGCGTCGTGGCCGTTCAGTCGAAGATCCTGGACGATCGCGCCCAGTCCGATGATGTTGGCGGTCAAGCCGCAGCCCCGGATCGTGAACCGGCGTACGGCCTCGCCCGCCTGCGTCGTGCCGAAGACCTCGCCGTCCTTCATCGCCATGCCCGAAATGTAAGTTGTCGATCAATGGATTTAGGCCGGCTATGGATGATCCGGCAAGGGCAGGCTCTGGCAATTCCAGATGTCTGACTGTTTTTCGACCGGGATTTCACTGAACCAAACAGATAGAGCCGCCCATCGTTTCAGTGAAACGACGGGCGGCTCTTCAAAACCTATCCGGTACGGCCGGTCGATATCAGAGCCCCAGGCCGCCGAAGCAGGCATATTTGGTGTCGAGATAGTCCTCGATGCCCTGATGCCCGCCTTCGCGGCCGAGACCCGATTCCTTGACGCCGCCGAACGGCGCCTCCGGCGTGGTGATCAGGCCTTCATTGACGCCGACCATGCCATATTTCAGACCTTCCATGACCCGGAAGGCTCGGCCGAGATTGCCGGTGTAGAAATAAGCGGCGAGGCCGAACTCGGTGTCGTTGGCCAAGGCCACCGCCTCTTCCTCGGTCTCGAACTTGAACACGGGCGCGATCGGCCCAAAAATCTCTTCCTTCATGAAGCGCATGTTCGGCGTGGCGCCGGAGATCACCGTCGGCTGGAAGAACGAGCCGCCCAGTGCATGGCGCTTGCCGCCGGCGACGACCTTGCCGCCCTTCGAAGTGGCGTCGGAGATGAATTCCTCGACCTTCTCGACCGCCTTCTCGTCGATCAGCGGTCCCTGCTGCACGCCTTCCTCGAGGCCCGAGCCGACCTTGAGGTTGTTGCTGGCGGCGGCGAGCTTCTCGACGAACTGGTCATAGATGCCTGCCTGGACGAGGAAGCGGTTGGTGCACACGCAAGTCTGGCCGGAATTGCGGTACTTCGCGGTGATGGCGCCGGCCACCGCGCGGTCGACGTCAGCGTCGTCGAAGACCAGGAACGGCGCGTTGCCGCCGAGCTCCATCGACACTTTCTTGACCGTCGTGGCGGACTTCTGGATCAGAAGCTTGCCGATCTCGGTCGAACCGGTGAAGGTGATCTTCTTGACCAGCGGATTGGTGCAGAGTTCGTCGCCGATCTCGCCGGCCGAGCCGGTCACGACGTTGACAACGCCCTTGGGGAAGCCGACTTCCTCGACCAGCGCGCCCCAAGCGAGGCCCGAATAAGGCGTCTGCGAGGCAGGCTTCACCACAGCCGTGCAGCCGGCGGCCAAGGCCGGGCCGATCTTGCGGGCGAGCATCGAGGACGGAAAATTCCATGGCGTGATGGCGGCGATGACGCCGACCGGCTCCTTGGTCACAAGGATGCGGCGGTCGCCCCATGGCGACGGCACGATATCGCCATAGACGCGGCGGCCTTCCTCGGCGAACCACAGGATGTAGGCCGCGGACGAGCCGATCTCGCCCTTGGATTCGGTGAGCGACTTGCCCTGCTCGATGGTCAGCAGCTCGGCCAGCACGTCCTGATTGTCCATCATCGCGTCATGCAGCTTGCGCAGCAGTTTCGAGCGCTCGAGCGCCGTGGTCTTGCGCCAGCTCTTGAAGGCTTCCTCGGCAGCCTCGATGGCGCGGCGGGTCTCGGCCTTGCCGGCCTTCGGCACGGTGCCGATCTTCAGGCCCGTCGCCGGATTGTTGACGTCGATGGTCTGGCCGCTGTCGGCCTGCACCCATTCACCATTGATGAGATTGGCCTGGCGCATGAAATGGCTGGTTTTCTGAAGCATGGTCTGGCCTCCGTTCGGCGCGCTGATCGGCCGTTTTTCTGGATATCCTTTGAAGCGTGCCCAAGGGGCGCACGCCGACGCATTGCTCTTACCTAGGGAAAGGCAGGCAAGCAATCACAAGATGGCATATAGGGGTTGGGCCAGCAAAAGCGAGCCGCGTTCGACGGCTCTATCCGAAGACGTGGATCACCACCGTCAACCAGAACGACGTGGTCAGCACCGCACTCGCCGTGGCAAGCGTCATCTGGTTCGAGGCCAGCGCCTGGCCGGTGTTGAACTGGACGGCGATCAGGTAGGAATTGATGCCCGACGGCAGCGCCGCGGCGACGATCGCGACCTTGGAGGTCAGCGGCGGCAGACCGAGCAGCCAGACGAAGACCAGCACCAGCGCCGGCATCAGGAACAGCTTCAGCACCGACAGCGCCAGCGCGGGCCGGATATTGCCGGAGATGCCGAAGCGGCGCAGGCTGAGCCCCATGGCGAACAGCGCCACCGGGCCTGCCGTATCGGCAAGCGTGTCGACCAGCCGCTCGACGAGGTCCGGCAGCGGCGCGCCGGTGAGGCGCCAGGCGAGCCCTGCCAGGATGCCGATGATCAGTGGATTGATGAACAGGCGCCTGAGGAAGCTTTTGACAACGCGCAGCGGGTGCACCGCCTCGCCGCTGCCGCGCCCGAACATCTCGAACAGCACGATCGAGGCCATCATCATAATCGGCAGGTGGACCGAGACCAGCAGCGACAGCACCTCGAAGCCGCTGGCGCCGAATATGCCCAGGATGAAAGGGGCGCCTAGCAGCACGACGTTGGAATAGGCCGAGGACACGCCGCCGACGATCCCCGCGCGTGCGTCCCGACCAAACAGCCGCGTCGTGACCAGATGGCCCGCGGCCCAGGTGATGGCGACGGCAGCGAAATAGGCGCCCCACAGCGACCATGGCGCCACACCGTGGAAATCCGACTTGACCATGGTTTGGAACAGAAGCAGCGGCATCGCCACATTGACGGCGAATTCGGAAATGCCCTCCCCGCTCGCCGGCTTCAGATAGCCGGTCAGCCCGGCCAGATAGCCAAGCGCCACGAGGCTGAAGACGAAGAGGACGGTTTCGGTGAGTGGAGTCATTTTGCGGGCGGAGACATTTTTCCCGTGATAGGCGAGCCCCGGCCGGTGTGCAATTGGCGCCGCACGCTGATCTCCGGCGCCTCTGCTTGTTTTCCGGACGGCTTTGCGATCCCTATATGCCGATCACGGCCTCGGCCCGTCCGGGCCGCCAAAGGACTTCCGATGCTGCGACTTGTTCTGGCGCTTTTTCTTCTAGTTGTTCCGAGCCTTGCCCACGCGACCGATGCCGGCTGGGCGCTGCTGCGCGACGGCGGCCATGTCGTGCTGCTTCGCCATGCCTTCGTCACCGGGGCGACCGACCCGGCCAATTTCGACATCGGCAATTGTGCCACGCAGCTCAATTTGTCGGAGCGCGGCAAGCAGCAGGCAAGCCGCAT
>NZ_RZRX01000246.1:0-9543 GCF_003997405.1 Mesorhizobium sp. M2A.F.Ca.ET.042.01.1.1 | reverse complement strand
TTCCTGATGCCCGGCGCGGCCGGCTGGCCGTCGACGAGCGAAAGCAGGGCAAGCCCGGCCTCGCGGCCGAGCGTCGAAAGATTCATGTCGACGGAGGTGAGCGGCGGGCGCGTCGCCTCGGCCACGATCTGCCAATTGTCGAAGCCGATGACGCCGACATCCTCTGGCACGCGGATGCCGCGCTCGCGCAGCGCGTCGATGACGCCGCGGGCGATCTGGTCGTTGCCGCAGAAGACGGCATCCGGCCAGCCTTCCCTACTCGCGCCGCCGAACAGTTTTTCGACTGCCTCGTGGCCCCAGGCTTCCGACCAGGCGCCGAGCAGCGGCTCGCGCAAGGCCAGGCCGTTCTCCTTCAGGACATCGCGATAAGCCTCGGCGCGCGCGTGCACCACAGCAAAACTCGCGGGGCCGCTCACATGGGCGATGCGCCGGCGCCCAAGCCGCAGAAAATGCTCGACCGCCAGCCGCGCGCCGCCGGCATCGTCGGAAACGAGGCCGACAGCGCCGGGATCGGGCTGGGTGAAAGCGTAGACGACCGGAATGCGCAGATTGGAGAGGTCCACCGGCAGATGGCGGTCGATGCGCTTTCCGGTGGCGACGATGCCGTCGACGCGCTTGTCGAGCATGGCCTCAACATGCAGCTGGCCGAGCCGCTGGTCGTCCTCGACATTGCACAGGAACACCGACACGCCCTTGTCGACCAGCGCATCCGAGACACCGGCCATCAGCGGCAGCGAGAAGCGGCCATAGGTATCGTTGGTGAGCAGGCCGACGGTGAAGGAGCGTTTCCTGAGCAGGCTCTGCGCCAGGCTGTTCGGCCGGAAGCCGAGCTGCCGTGCCGTGTCGCGGATGCGCTCGCGCGTCTCCGCCGTCATGCGCCCCTGCCCGTTCAGCGCCTTGGACGCCGTGGCGACGCTGACGCCGGCCGCGGCCGCGACCTCGCGCAGCGTGACCGGCGGCTTGGCGGAAACTGGCGCTGGCTCGGGGTCGAGGGACATGGGCGCGGCGGATTCCCTTGGTTGGGAAAAGGTTTTCTCTTACCGCCCTGGGCGGTGGTGACGGGTGAGGTCAGGCGGGCGCAGAGCGGGCTGGGAAAAGGTTTTCTCAGGGGGAGAGAGTAGGGGAAGGCGGGGAGGTTGGCAAGGGGAGATAGCCCTAACAGGCGGCTACTCCTGAATGGCCCCACGAAGTGACGGGAATAGGTCAAAAGCCGTCGTTCGGCTTCTCGCAATAGTCGTTCTGGGTGCCAAGCTGATTTCTCGCGAAGGTCAGCCGGCCAATTGCCACGTAGAGACATAGGCTAGCCGCAACGCAAGTCTCACGCGGCTTTACGGGTCAATATAGCTAAATTACCTGGAAGGCCTCGTTGCGCTGGACTAAGGTGAGAAACCAGGGTGATCCAGAAACGGATTCTCAGTTCGGGTAGAGGGGATGTGTAGCTGTGTATATTAGCCGTATCGTTGTCAGAAATTTTCGTTCATTTGAGCTGCTAGACGTATCGGTCGGCCAAGGCACGACATGTGTCATCGGCGAGAACAACACAGGCAAGTCGAATCTCCTCCACGCGGTGAGACTCTGCTTGGACGCGACTCTATCTTCCGCCTATCGATCGCTCTTGCCGAGCGATATCCACTCTAAAATTGATATCGCTCATCCGGAGCAAGTCCTAGTCGCCATCGAAATCACCGACTTCAAGGGTAAGATAAACGAGGAGGCGCTCGTTGGCGCGTGGCAATTCAAGCCGGGCTACTCACGCCTGATTTACCGATACCGTCCAAAACTTGGCATTCGCGAGGACCTTGAAACTGGTGACATCAAACCGGGCCAACTCACGCGCGAGGACTATCAGTGGGAAATCGTTGGTGGCGGCGATCCGGCCTACAATCCCGCGAAATTGAGCTGGAAAGATGATGTGGGATCGTCGATCCGGTTTAGCGACCTCCAATCATTCCTGGTCGTCTTTCTCCCGGCCCTCCGGGATGTTGAGAGCGACCTTCGCCAGCATCGAAATTCGCCGCTGGCTCGCCTAGTCGATGCGATGGAGATCGATTTGGCTGAACAGAAGACTTTGCTCGACGCACTTCGTAAGGCCAATGACCAAATTGCCCACGCCCCCAGTATCGACGCTATTGCCAAAGCCATTGACGAATCTCTGAAGAAGGTGACCGGGCCGGCGTTCAGCCTGGATATCGATCTTGGTCTGGCGGAGCCATCCTTTCAGGCTATCGTCCGTGCTCTTCGTATTTTGCTTACGAACACCGCTATGGAGAATTTCGACCCTTCGTCTAACGGGCTTGGCCTGAATAATATTCTGTACGTCTCAATCCTGATCGAGTATTTCCATAGGCGTATCGCGCAGAAGAAATCCGCAGGACAAATCATTCTCTTTGAGGAGCCGGAAGCTCACCTGCACCCGCAACTGCAGCTGACTCTCTACAAGGCTCTGAGCGCGCTGCCCTTCCAGTCAATCCTTACGACTCACAGCACGCATATAACGGCAAGTGCCGACCTAGCCTCCTACGTGGTCCTTACTCAAACTAGCGCACCCGCTACGGCTTCAGCCGCGCCGGCGAGCGATGCTGGTTTGGAGGAAGATGCAATGCTTGACCTAGAGCGCTACCTGGATGCGACGCGATCCAACCTGCTCTTTGCGCGCAAAGTCATGCTTGTCGAGGGACCAGCAGAACTCTTCCTGATCCCTGCACTCCTTAAGAAGGTCAAGAATATCGACCTCGATCGCGTGGGAATTTCCGTGATTCCAATTTACGGCGTTCATTTCGATGTCTACGCCAAACTATTCTCTGCGAAAAGCCTTCCAAAGCGATGCGCGATCGTCACTGACGGCGATCTAAAGCCGAGCGACGCGATTCCGGAGATTGATGGCGAGGATGCGCTCCCGCCCCCCCCTAACCTGAAGGCGTTAGAAGGCGACTATGTGCGGGTCTTTACCTGCAAGACGACGTTTGAACGCGCCCTTGTTTTCCAAGGGACGCTGGAAATGTTCGCCAGGGCAGCTGACGACATCGGGGCGCCAAAGGTTGCAAAGCGGCTCCGCAAAGGTGCGAAAGAACTTTTGGATGAAGATCTAGATGACAAGGCGCGCACCGCCATTCTGAATCCCCTCAGAGCAGCAGTGCTGAGCACCGCCAAGCGCTTCGGGAAGGCTCGGTTTGCTCAAATAACCGCAAGGCATGTCGATCAAGCTACGGTCTTGCCGAGCTACCTCATCGATGCTGCGAACTGGCTCATCGCGCCATGAGTCTGACGGACGAGCAAAGAAACGCCGTCCGCTGCGATGACGATTTGATGCTGACGGCTTGTCCGGGCAGCGGCAAAACACGCGTGATTATTTCGAAGCTGTCACGTGTGATTGAAGAGGTGCGCGACACCCCGCGCGCCGTCGCGTGCATAACCTATACCAACGCCGCCGTTCAGGAAATCGAGACCCGTTTGCGGCATCACATCCAGCCCGGCGACGACACTTACTACGACATCTGTACAATCCACTCGTTC
Source organism: Mesorhizobium sp. M2A.F.Ca.ET.042.01.1.1 (assembly GCF_003997405.1). Classification (NCBI taxonomy): domain Bacteria; kingdom Pseudomonadati; phylum Pseudomonadota; class Alphaproteobacteria; order Hyphomicrobiales; family Phyllobacteriaceae; genus Mesorhizobium; species Mesorhizobium sp. M2A.F.Ca.ET.042.01.1.1. Next base: position 6,030 of record NZ_RZRX01000246.1, on the reverse strand, counting down.
TGTCTCAATCATATCTTCAGACCTTTTTGCCATCTGATCAACGGCTATAAGCAGGGCTTTAAGGTGCTCACGCCCGAAAGTCCGGAGTTTGAAGAGCACGTCAAGGCTGTATGCGCCCAGAGCAATAGATACAACCTGACCTTCAAGGACTACGAGGACTTTACGCAACTCCGGGTCAGTCTCGAGGGGAAGCCTGTTGGAGCAGGCATCGAACGTGGTGCCCTTACGCCAGCGGCTGCCTCAGCTTACTGGAAGCGCATCCGCGAAGCCGGGTTCGTCGATTTTGCCAATATAATCTACTACGCGCTGCTCCTTCTTAGAAAGCGACCAGAGATCCTCGACTACGTCTCTGCGAAGTTCGCCTGGATTCTTGTGGATGAGTTTCAGGACACAACGGACCTTCAGGTTGAAATCCTCGCGCTGATTGCCGAAGCAAAGCGGACCCGATTTCTGCTTGTCGGCGACCCGTTCCAATCTATATTTCGCTTTGCAGGAGCCAGGCCAGATCTCGCCGAGCAATTTGCAAAGCGCATCGAGGCGCGTACGGACAAGCATTTGTCGGGTAACTTCCGGTGCAGCCCGCCGATTGTGAGACATGCCAACCTACTTTTTGCCAGAGCACCCACAATGGTGTCAGTAGGAAAGAGCAAGAGATATACGCAAGAGCCGATCTGGAAGCACGGGGCGTCCGCCTTCAACGTTCTGACCGATTATTTTCTGCCTGCTATCGAAGAGCTGGATATACCCCTTGGACAATCTGCCATTTTGGCGCCAACCTGGTTCTCGCTGTTCCCTTTGGGACGGCGTTTGCGAGAGTATGGGGTCAGCATCGTAGGTCCAGGCGCACGACCCTATCGGCGCAATCGACAGTTTGCGCCGCTTGCCGAGCAGGCTTGCGGCTATTTGATGGAATCCAGGCCGGAAGCGATTCCATCGATCGAACGGACCCTATTTAACACGTTGCTGGATGTGACCGGGCACGCATTCTTTGATATCTACTCATACGAAGGGCGGAAAGTGGTCTTCCGCCTCCTTGGACACGCGCGCGAGCTGCACCACCCGCAGATCGGAGCGGTCGCCTGGCTGGAGGCCGCCGCCCGAACATTCGCCGAGACATTGGTTGAGGCGGGCTATCTCACGCCAGCTTCGCGGAACGTGTTCCCGATGTCGGTTGAAGAGATGAAATCCGATATGCGCAACAATAAAGTCGATTTGGATAACTTAACAATCGAGGACTTAGGCGTTTACGCGAGTCCGGAAGCCGCATTGAAGCTCGTCACCTTACACAACTCGAAGGGACGCGAATATGAAGCTGTTGCGATGATCGACCTACACGAAGGCAGGATTCCGTTTTACCAGGCTCAGTCCGCCGAAGACTTGGCCGAAGCTAAACGTCTGTTCTATGTGGGGGTTACCCGCGCGAAGCGATTTCTAATGTACGTCACCGATAGTGCGAATTCCCGGAATCAGCCTACGCGATTTCTCAAAACGGGCTCGGATACCGGGGTCGCGCCCTGAGCGTCGGGTGACACATGTTATCAAATCTATCACGGCGCTCAACTTCGCCGGCGCGTACGCCGAGCATGAACCTGAATCAGCATAAGTTGATCCTACAAAAAATAATCGTCGCTTTGACCTCACAAGAAATCGCCAACGGAAGCCGAAGATGACGCTTCGAACAATCGTTCCCCAGACCACAGGGAACAAGGGTATGTTTAGAGTACAGGAGATGCCATGTGGGGACGGCTCCCCGGGCAGAGAAATAGCATTCTCTGACGTTTCATTTGACCCTCTAGGCTACGCCGAACTGCAAAACGCCATTCTTCACGGACCGCCGCATATTCCACTCCGAGGACAGGGCAGAGTCGTTAGCAGCAACATCGAAGGGCTAGAGATCGGACAGGTCGGCCGTTTTAGTACCAAGCTAGAGAGCCGCTTTAGATCTAAATCCGTCGGCCTTGTCAGAGGAGGATGGTTGCCTTCGGCGATGGCCCTCGAGGACAATTCCGTCGTGCTCCCAGACCGGTGCGTGGTGGACGAACTCAACAAACGGTTAAGAAACGGACTGCCGAAACCTGGGGCGGAGAGTGACTTCATCGATCTGTTCGCCGACAGCGCCATCCGCATCAATCCTTTGCTCTTCGTTCTCGAAGGAGATGACCGACAAAATCCTAGTTCGGAGACGGTCGAGCGGCATCTCAGCGAAGCGGTTTCCAAGCTCCGGTCGGCTCTTCCGAAAGCGATCTTGGTTGCAGCGGATGCGCAAGGTCTCAATGGCGTCTTAGGGCTATTTCAGGATACTCAGCCTGGCATGGCACGCAAACACGACTTCCTTGCGCGTCTTAATCCGAAACTTAAATCGCCGATCGGTCGCAAGGACGTGCCGGCGCGATGGGACGACGTCCTTGCCGCAGCTGACGCCAGTGGCGTTCCAAGAACGTCGCTTGTTGTGATCGCAGCACTAAGCACCGTGGTCGTGCCAGGCGGAAAGAGCCCCGCTAAGCGTCTGCTCAAATTTGATAGGCAATATACAGAAGCAAATACCTACAATGCTCTGGCGGACCTTCGATCACTCGAGCTCCTTATGTATATATTTGCCCTCTTTCCCAACGAGCACGTGATGCTTTGCACGGCCGACAAGGACATGGCTTTATTTTGGGCAGGGCTTCGGGCATCTAACTTCGCTTTTAACCTTGGCCGTATGAGCTTCGATGTAGCGCCGGGTGATCTTCTGCCCGGGGTATCTGAGAAGCGATGGAAGGAGTCGACTAGCCCCTGACTCCCCGGGACGAACCGCCATCGATTCCACGTCCCGCTTTCTGCTTGAGACCATTGCGCATGGCCCCCCTCGCCGGCAACGATTCGCAGACCTGCCTCGCCCACCCGCTTGCCGGCGCGGTGGGCATGTTCCGCTTTGCGGAGGCCGGCGCGCGGGGCTCAGCGCCGGAGACGCGGCTCGCCGAGCAGGGCAAGCGTGCGCGGCGTTCGGGATGACGATGTCGAGGTCCCTCGCCCATCGAGTCCCGTGGCAAATCCGACCAGCCTCACGGCCCCTACAACCAAACTGACCTTTTTTGGGTGGATTTTTGCCGGAAGCCGCGAGTCCTGCGGAAAGCTGCCCAGGAATTGGGCAGTTCGGTCCTCGAGTGTTGCATTTCTGCTACTACGAATCTCGACAACCCCTGCTAGAAACGCGGCGGTTTTAAATTGGGGTTATGGGCTATGCTTCTTCTTCGTGTTTCCGCGAAATCCGTTCTGCTGGGCGCTGTTTCGGCCGTTGCCTTGATGTCGGCCGCGCATGCCGCCGACGTTGTCCAGGAGCAGGCGGCTCCCGGCTTCAACTGGAGCGGTGTCTATGTCGGTTTCGGCGTCGGCGCCGGCGCCAATGTGCACAAGCTGAGCAGCGATTTCCTCCCGGGAGCCTCGCTCAACGGCATCGGCGGCGAAGGCATCTACGGCCAGGCGACCGTGGGCTACGACTATATGGTCTCGCAGCGCTTCCTGCTTGGCGGCCTGATCGACGCGCATGTCGGCACGATCAAGACGTCGCTTGATGTGGGCGCCCTGGGCGGCCTCAGCGCCGACCTCAAGGAAACCTACGGCTTCGACGTCGGCGTTCGCGCCGGTTACCTGCTGACGCCGAGCACGCTGGGCTATGTGCTGGGCGGCTATGCCTGGCAGAAGTACAAGCTCGACACCAATGCCGGCTTCGGCATGGATTGGGACCAGGGCGGCTATTTCGTCGGCGCCGGTGTCGAAACTGCGATAAGCAGCAACTGGACGCTGAAGGGCGAGTATCGCTACACCCGCTTCGGCACCAAGGACAATCTGCTTTCCCAGTTTGGGCTGCCGGATGGCGCGCTCAATCTCGACACCTCGCGCCACACCTTCGAAGTGGCCGCCAGCTACCGCTTCAACGCCAATGACGGCGGCGCGGCCAGCTTCGAGACGCCTTCCTACAACTGGACCGGCTTCTATGTCGGCGGCGGACTCGGCGCCGGCGCGGTGGTGCATCAGATCGAAGTTCCGCCGGCTGATGTGGAGGTCAACGGCCTGGGCGGCGAAGGCGTGTTCGGCGAGGCCAGCATCGGCTACGACCAGGACATGGGCAGCTGGGTGGTTGGCGGACTCGTGGACGCGCGCCTCTCCGGCATCAAGTCGAAGCTCGAGCTGGGCGGGCTTCTGGGTGGCGGTGTCGATTCGATCAGTCTCAACACCGATTATGGTTTCGACGTGCTCGGCCGCATCGGCATGAAGGTCAACGAAGCGACGCTGGCCTACGCGCTCGCCGGCTACAGCTGGCAGCACTTCAAGCTCGATGCTCCGGCACCGCTCGACGTCGATTGGGGCTCCAGCGGCTTCTCGGTCGGCGCGGGCCTGGAAACGGCTGTGTCGGACAAGATGACCGTCGGCATCGAATACCGCTACTCGCAGTTCGCCAAGGAAGATTTTTCGGACGAATTCCCGATCCCGAGCGGGCTTGTGACCTCGACGCCGTCCTTCCACACCGTGCGCATCGACGCCAAGTACAAGTTCAACTAAGCAAAGGCCTCCAGCCAGAGCAAAGGAAGCCCGCCGACTTGGCGGGCTTTTCTTTTCATATTGTCCCGGCAGAACCTGCGCGTCGCCCGCCAGCTTACCGGCGGCGGACTGATCGACCGCGCCATTTGCCCGGCAACGACGCAGAACAATTGGGGGGGCAAGGTGCCCCCCATCGCTGTTTGCGCGAGGTCAGCGCGCAGCTTGTTAGACGAGGAAGACGCTAGCGTCCGGATGCAGCTGGTTGTTCATCGCATCGAAGGCGTTGGCGACATCGTTGATCCCGGGTTGACCGGTCTCGCCGAAGTTGGAGGTCGGGGCGTTGGTGTCGTTAAGGACGTCCCGCACCGCACCAGCCACCTCGATCGGTTGCAGCGTGTGATCGTGGTTCGCATCGATCAGATTGAGAATGGAGATGATGGCCGGATCCGAACTGGTCGCCGCGGAGAAGCTGAAATTGAGCTCCGGTTTACCGCCGAGGCCGTCGGGCACGGCGGTGACGGCAGCGGAGAGATACGCCGCCGCCGAGGAGCGTTCGAGGTGATGGATGCCGCCACCCTTGGCTGCCAACGCATCCGCGATCGAGGGATTTCCAGAGATAATGTTGAGGTTCTGGAACTCGAAGATCTCCTCAAAGGAGGTCTTGGAGGTCCAGCCCGAATGGTACTCGCCCAGCTCCTGATTCAAGATATCGATGTGGTTCTTCCAGAAGCCAGGCGTCAAGCCTTGGCCCGGCGGTGGCAGGAAGTTGGTGAAGTCGTTGCCGATGTCAACGCCGCCGCTGCCGGGGTTGTCGACCGTCTGCACGAGGATGCCGGTCTGCTCGGAGCCGTCCGGCACCACTTCGTAGATGCTCTTGCCGACATCGTCCAGCGTGAGACCGCCGATCGACCAGGCACCGCCGGCCCCCGTCGTCGTCGAAAGGTCGCCGGCGTCAAACACGTGGTTGTCGTTGATGTCGATGTAGATGGTCACAGGATCGTGCGACCATGGAATGTCGTCGCCGGTCTTGCCGTTGCCGGTCAGGTCCTCGTACTTGGTGCCCGAGACCGAGAACTTCTCGAAGTTGGCGAAGTCGAGATCCGTCTGGTCGTGGCCCGAGGTGCCGACGATCGTGTAGCCGGCCGCTCCGACCGTCTGCACATCGCCGTCCGGCAGGACCTCGTAGACCTTCTTGCCGGCGACCGAATAGTCGAGATCGCTGAAGGACCAGGTGCCGTCGCCTGCCGTGGTCGTCGACAGATCGCCGGCATTCAGGGTGCCGCTGCCGTCCTTGTCGATGAAGATGGTGACGCCGCCTAGGCCGGTGTCGTCGGCCGTGATGCCGTTGCCGGTGATTCGGTGTACTTCGTGCCCGAGATGTCGAACTTCTCGAAGTTGGCGAAGTCGAGATCCGTCTGGTCGTGGCCCGAGGTGCCGACGATCGTGTAGCCGGCCGCTCCGACCGTCTGCACATCGCCGTCCGGCAGGACCTCGTAGACCTTCTTGCCG
>NZ_RZRX01000245.1:0-9566 GCF_003997405.1 Mesorhizobium sp. M2A.F.Ca.ET.042.01.1.1 | reverse complement strand
CTATGTCGTCGGGCGCGCGCTGGAGCTCAACCCGGACGCCGGCAAGGCGATCGCCGCGCTCGGCAGCGACATCGTCTGCCATGGCTGGCGCTGGATCGACTACGCGCCGCTCAGCGAAAAGGAAGAGCGCCAGCATATCGCCATGACGGTGGACATGGTGCGCAAGATCACCGGCATCGATCCGCTCGGATGGTACACCGGCCGGCCAAGCCTCAACACAAGGCGGCTGGTGGTCGAGCATGGTGGCTTCCTGTTCGACTGCGACGACTACAATGACGACCTGCCCTATTTCGTCGACGTCGGCGGCAAGCGGCATCTGGTCGTGCCGCACAGCTTCGACAACAACGACAGCCGCTTTTCACGCGGCTCGGGCCTGGAGACCGGCAGCCAGTTCTTCGACTACGTCAGCGACGGCGTCGACTGGCTGCTGAAGGAGGGCCAGAAGACCCTGCGCATGATGACGGTGTCGCTGCATTGCCGGCTGGCGGCGCGTCCGGGTCGCATGATCGGATTGGAGCGCTTCCTCGACAAGATCACCGCCAATCCCGATATCTGGGTCTGCCGGCGCTCCGACCTCGCCCGCCATTGGCTAAGCCGCTTCGGCGGCTGAGGCGCCGGCGGCAATCGCCGCCTGACGTCTCAGGCGACGGCTGCCTCACGACCGTAGCCGCTTGCCTTCCGGGTCGAAGGGCGGATGCGCGAGCAACACGGCGTCATGCGGCCTCCCCAGTATGGCGACGGTCACCTTGTCGCCGGCCTTGGCGGTTCCCGCCTTGACGTAGCCCATCGCCAGCGACTGCTCGACGAAATAGCCATAGGCCCCCGACGACACCTGGCCGATCGGCGTGCCGTCCGGCAGGAAGATCGGCTCGCCGCCGGTGGCGTCGGCATCCTTGGCCGAGACGGAAAGCATGATCAGCTCGTCGCGCGCCGGCTTCTCGGCGACGGCGAGATAGGCGTCGCGGTTGAGGAATTGCTTGTCGGTCTTGATCAGGCGATCGAGCTTGACCTCCTGCGGCCAGTATTCCGGCGAGTATTCGCGGCTCCAGCTGCCGTAGCCCTTCTCGACGCGCAGCGACATCAGCGCCCGCGAGCCGACTGGCCCGGCGCCGACTTCCGCGCCCGCCTTGAGCAGCGCGCTGTAGAGCTCGACCTGGTCGGCAGCCTTGCAGTGCAGCTCCCAGCCGAGATCCCCGGTGAAGGAGACCCTGAGCGCCACCACATCGACGCCGGCGACCGTGATCTGGCGCGAACGCATGAAGGGGAAGGCTTCGTTCGACAGATCGTCATTGGTGAGCCGCTGCAGCAGCTCGCGTGATTTCGGCCCGGCGACGTTGAAGCCGCCGAGTTCCTCGGTGCGCGAGCGGAAGGTCGTGCCTGCCGGCAGCGGCACCGACTTGAAGAAGCGCTGATGAAAACGCTCGGCCATGCCCGAGCCGATCACCATGAACTCGTCCTCCGCCAGCCTGGTCACGGTGAAGTCGCCGGCGATGCCGCCGCGCTTGCCGATCAACGGCGTCAGGCAGGAGTTGCCGACCTTGGCCGGCATACGGTTGGCGAAGAGCGCGTTCAGCCAGGCTTCCGCGCCCGGGCCCTTCACCTCGTATTTGGCGAAATTGGAGATGTCGATGATGCCGGCATGCTCGCGCAGCATGCGCGCCTCGCGACCCACCGGCCCCCACCAGTTCTGGCGCGTGAAGCCGACCGTCTCCTCGCGCGGCTCGCCTGCCGCGGCGAACCACAGCGGATGCTCCCAGCCGAAATTGAGACCGAAAACAGCGCCCATTTCCTTTTGCATCTCATAGACCGGCCGGGTACGCACCGGACGGCCGGCGGCGCGTTCCTCGTTCGGGAAATGGATCTTGAAACGGTGGCTGTACTGGTCCTGCACGCGCGCCTTGGTGAAAGCCTTGCCCGCCCAGTGGCCGAAGCGCGCCATGTCCCAGCCGAACATGTCGAGCGAAGGCTCGCCCTCGATCATCCATTCGGCGGCAAGCTTGCCCATGCCGCCCGACTGCGAGAAGCCGGGAATGATGCCGTTGCAGCAGAAATAATTGCTGAGCTCCGGCACCGGCCCGAACAGCACCGCGCTGTCCGGCGACCAGATCATCGGGCCATTGATCACCTTCTTGACGCCGGCGGTAGCGGCGGCGGGGACACGCTGGACGGCGCGCATCATGTTTTCTTCGATGCGGTCGAGGTCGTCGGGAAACAGCTCGTGGCCGAAATCGAGCGGCGTGCCTTCCTCCGCCCAGAACTTCATGTTGCGCTCATAGGCGCCGATCAGCAGCCCCAGGCCCTCCTGGCGCAGATAATATTCGCCGTCGCGGTCGGCGACCGACGGCAGGCGCCGGCCCATGGAGGCGATTTCGGGAATGGTCTCGGTGACGAAATACTGGTGCTCGGTCGGGATCAGCGGCAGTTGCAGCCCGGCCATGGCGGCGACCTCCCTGCCCCACAGGCCGGCGGCGTTGACCACCCATTGCGTGCGGATGTCGCCCTTCGGCGTGCGCACGATCCAGCTGCCGTCCCCCTGCGCCTCCGTCGCCGTCACCGGCGTGAAGCGATGGATCTCGGCGCCGCGCTGGCGCGCGCCTGCGGCATAGGCCGCCGTCACGCCGGACGGATCGACATTGCCGCCCTCCGGCTCATACATGATGCAGCGAATGCCGTCGAAATCGACCAGCGGATGCAGCCGCTCCGCCTCGTCGCGGCCGACCTCGTAGAAATTCATCTTGTAGCGACGCGCCTTGGCTTCCTGGAGCCGCAACTGATGCTCGCGCGCCTCGGTCTGTGCGAGATAGAGCGAGCCCGGCTGGAAGATGCCGCAGCCCTGGCCGGTCTCGGCCTCCAGCTCCTTGTAGAGCGCCATCGTGTAATGCTGCAGCCGGCTGATGTTGGTGGAATCATGCAGGCCGTGGATGTTGGCCGCGGCGTGCCAGGTCGAACCGGAGGTCAGCTCGCTGCGCTCCAGAAGCACGACATCCGTCCAGCCGAACTTGGCGAGATGATAAAGGATCGAGCAGCCGATCAGGCCGCCTCCAATGACGACGGCTTGTGCATGAGTACGCATGGTTGAGCTTTCTTCCCTTTGTTCGGCGACTTGCTTCGCGCTCTTGGCAGCGTTTTGGGATTTCATTTAGCTGACTGATCGATCGCAGTCGCCGGTGAATTCAGGGGCGCAAACGCGCCCCTGAATTGGCGCTTGAGCTGCCAGTCTAGGCCTTGTCCAGCCAGACCTTGTCCAGCTGCAGTTCGAATGTCTGGTGCATGCCGAGGTTCTTCACATAGGTGGCGTGGTGGCGGTAGAGCGAGCGCCAGAACGCCTGAACCAGAATGCCGGAGTCCTGCAGGATGAACTCCACCTCCTTCATCAGCTCCTTGCGCTTGGCCGGGTCGGCGACGGCCATCGCCTCGTTGAGCTTCTTGTCGAACTCTGGATTGGAATAGCCGGACTCGTTCCACGCCTCGCCGCTGCGATAGGCGATCGCCAACACCTGCACGCCCAGCGGCCGCATGCCCCAGTCGGTGGTCGACCACGGATATTTCGTCCAGTCGTTCCAGAACGAAGAGCCCGGGATGATGGTGCGCTTGACCTTGAAGCCGGCGTCGCGCATCTGCGCGGCAACGACGTCGGCCGGGTCCTTCACATAATCCGCATCGTAGGAGATGAGCTCGAACTCGTGGTCCGTCTGGCCGGCCTCGGCCATCAGGGCCTTGGCCTTGGCCAGGTCGCGCGGAACCTTCGGCAGCTCGTAATATTCCGGATGGATCGGGCAGACATGGTGGTTTTCGGCGACCTGGCCCAAGCCGCTATAGCCGAGCTTCAGCACGGTCTCATTGTCGACCGCCAGCTGGATGGCGTTGCGGACCCGCTTGTCGTCGTAAGGCTTGTTGGTCACGTTGGTGCGCAGCACGATGGTGCCGGCGGTGACCACCTGCTCCTTGACCAGTCCCATGCTGTCATAGAGGTCGACGGTGCCGCCGACCGTCTGGTAGTTGCAGTCGATCTCGCCGGCCTCGAAGGCGCTGCCGATGGCGGGGTTGGAGGCGTCCGATCCATAGTCGACCCAGTCGACGCCGTCGAGATAGGGCTCGCCGCCGAACCAGGTGAAGTCCTTGCGCCGCCTCACCGAAGCCGACTCGCCGACCTTGTAGGAGATCAGCTCATACGGACCGGTGCCTGGTGTCTTCAGCATGTCGGCGCCGTTCTTGTCGAAGTCGCGATGCACGATGACCGCCGGATAGTCGGAAAAGCCGGGGATGATGGTGACGTCCGACTGGCGGCATTTCAACTTCACCGTATGGTCGTCGACCTTGGTGATTGCGCCGGCGGCGGCCTTCTTGGTGGCGGGATCGATCAGCGAGCTCATGCGGCCGGCCATCGAATTGCCTTCGGCCGTCTTATCGCACCAGCGTTCGATGTTGTAGACGATGTCGTCGGCATTGAAGTCGTCGCCGTTCGACCATTTCACCCCCTTGCGCAGATGCAGCGTGTATTCGGTGGCGTCGTCGCTCACCTCCCAGCTCTCGACCAGATGGCCTTCGAAGGTGAAGTCGGTGGTGTAGTCGTTGCACTGGCGCATGACATTGGCGATTTCCGACCAGTCCCAGGCGCGCGGATCCTTCATGTCCTTGATGATCATCTGCATCTTCAGGATGCCACCCTTCTTGCCGGGCACGAGCGCGGCGGCCTTGGCCGGCGCAATCCCCGCCATCGAATAGGCGAGCGCCGTGGAAGCGCCCATCACGCTTGCCATGGCCAGGAATTCGCGGCGGTCCATCCCGCCCTTTTTGACTTCGGCTGCGTAGCTTTCGATGACCGCCGGGACGCGGTCACCGTTGCTCTTGAACATTGTCATCGTTGTTCTCCGGTTCAGGGCTTTTTTGCCCGTTGCATTCCCCTTGCGGCACGCATGTTAGGGGCGATGCAAAAATCCCGGAAGGGCTCGGCCCTTCAGAAACCGCAGAAAACCGGCCGTTGAGGCCTAAAAAAACAATGCCATTGGCGCGCCAATTTTTTGAGGCTGAAACCGGTGCTGGAGCAATTCCAGGAAAAGTGTGTAACGGTTTTCCGTCCGGAATTGCGTCAAACTCTAAGGTCGCGCGGCGTCCTCCCTGGCCCTGGACAGGATCCATTCCCTGACCGTGCGGGCGATATTTCCCTTCGAGAGCTGGCTCTCGGTCAGATAGTAATTCCAGGGGCTTGGCGGCCGCACCGGAAACGGCTCGACCAGCAGCCCACGATGCATATAGGCGTGAGATAAAGAACGCTGCGTGGCGACCAGGCCGGCGCCCATGGCAGCAAGTTCGAGCGCGATGTTCGAGGCATTGGTCGACAGGCCCTTGTCGTGATCCTCCATGTCGACCCCGAGCGCCTCGGTGACCACCTGCCAGTATTCCTGGCGGCCATGCACGAAGATCCAGTCCACCTTGAGCATGTCCTGCGGCGTCTTCAGCGCATGCTCGCCTTCGAGCATGCTCGGAGCACAGAGCAGGACCAGCTCGTCGTTCCAGAGCGGGATCGCCGAAGGCGGCCGGTCGTCGAAGCGCCGCGTCGAGATGGTGATGTCGGCGATCTGTTCGCTCAAGTCTTCCCAGATCGTGCCGTGCAGCACGATCTCGATCTCGGGATGCTTCTTGCGGAAAGCGGCCATGCAGCCCGCCAGCCAGTTTTCCGCAAGGCTCATCGGACAGGAGACGACCACGGTTTTGTTTCGCGAGGACGCCACGATCGCTTCGGTCGCCTGGTCGATCTGGTCGAGTGCCTGGCGCAAGGTCGGCAGGAACGCCTCCCCCATCTCGGTCAGCTTCAGGCTGCGCGGATAGCGGATGAACAGCTGCCGGCCGATATAGTGTTCGAGCGCACGCACATGCGTGCTGACCGCGGCTTGCGTATAACCCAGTTCCTTGGCAGCCGTGGTGAAGCTCAAATGGCGGGCAGAACTTTCGAACGAGCGGATATAGTTCAAGGGGGGTGGCGGCTTCATCCCGGTCTCCAGCTGCGTAATGTCCATAGCTATCGCATGCGCGACCGGCCGTTCAATCGCGGACAAGCGACATGGCATCGATATTTTTGGCCAAAGCCGCCAAACTAATCGCGTGCCTGCGCGATGAACCCAATTTAATGGTGTTGTGAGAAGACAGGGGAGATAAGCGCGTGGCTGTGCCGTCATACCGGCGTGAGGGGCCTGTCGTCAGTTCCGATACGTTCACGCGCCTTGCCGATTTCGTGCTGCGGCGTCCGGCTTCCGTCTTCCCTCAGCCGGTGCTTGAACAGGCGCGTTACCTTCTGCTCGACACGCTCGGCATCGCCGTCGCGGCAGGACCGATGGAAGCAGGCCGGATCGCGCGCGACACGGCCGTGCTGCTCTATGGTTCGAACGATCCGCAATATTCGGCCCGCATGCTGTTCGACGGGCGCCGCGCAAGCATCGCCGGCGCGGCCTACGCCGTCGCCACGCAGACGGACAACCTCGACGGCCATGACGGCTACAGCCCGACCAAGGGCCATATCGGCGTCGCGGTGGTGCCGGCGCTTGCCGCGCTCGCGGAAGCAAGGCCCGACCTCACCGGACCGGAGGCGCTGGCGTCGCTGGTCGTCGGCTATGAAGTCGCCGGCCGTGCCGGCATCGCCCTGCATGCGACGGTCAGCGACTATCACACGTCAGGCGCCTGGAATGCCTTGGGCGTGGCGGCGATCGCGGCGCGTCTGCGGCGGCTCGACGAAGCGCAATTGCGCGAGGCGCTGGGCATTGCCGAGTATCACGGCCCGCGCAGCCAGATGATGCGCGAGATCGCCACGCCGACCATGCTGCATGACGGCTCCGGCCCCGGCGCCCTCATTGGCCTTTCGGCGGCTGTGCTTGCCGAACGCGGCTTCACCGGAGCGCCGGCGATCACCGTCGAGGCGCCGGATGTCGCGACGCATTGGCAGGATCTCGGCGTGTTCTGGCAGTCGCTGCATCAGTATGTGAAGCCTTATCCGATCTGCCGCTGGGCGCATGCGGCGATCGACGCGGTGCGCGGACTCTGCCTGGCGCACGATCTTGCCCCCTCCGACATCGCCCATGTCCAGGTCAACAGCTTCCACTATGCCGCTACCCTGTTCGACGGCATGCCGGACACGACCTCGAAGGCGCAGTACAGCCTGCGCTTCGCCGTCGCGACCTTCATCATCCACCGGCGCATCGGGCTTGAGCATATTTCCGGCGCTGGGCTCAAGGATGCCGCGGTCGCCGACATGCTCACCCGGATCACAGTAACCGAGAACGAGCGCCACAGCGCCCGCTTCCCGGCCGGCCGCTGGGCCGATGTCGTCATCACGACCAACGATGGACGCGTGCTGATGTCTGGAGACGTGCATGCGCGCGGCGGCCCTGAGGCGCCGATGTCGAAGCAGGACGTCGAGGCCAAATACATGGAATTCGCGGCGCCCGTGCTCGGACCCGACCGCGCAGCGGCGATCCGCGACGCGGTGCTTTCGCTCGACGACCGCGACAGCCGCTTCTCCGATCTCTCGGCTCTGCTCTACGATCCTCCCAAGACGTCCAGTTGAGCGCGCAATGCCCCTCGGGCTTCTGAAATACGGTCTCAGCAGGGACTATCCGGTCAGCGGCGACATCCCCGCCACGCCCGAGCTCAAGCCGGCCTATGATGTCGTCATCATCGGCGGCGGCGGACATGGGCTGTCCTGCGCGCATCACCTTGCCAAGTATCACGGCATAGAGAGCGTGGCGGTGCTGGAGAAGGGCTACCTCGCCGGCGGCAACACGGCGCGCAACACCACCACCATCCGCTCCAACTACATCACGCCGGAAGGCATCGCCTTCTACAAGGAAGGCGTCGAGCTGTTCGAGCGGCTGTCGCAAGAGCTCGACTTCAACGTCATGTTCTCGCAGCGCGGCCAGCTGACGCTTGCGCATAGCGAGGCGACGATGCGCAGCTTCCATATGCGCGCCGAGATGGGCAAGCACATGGGCACGCGCACCGAGGTCGTCGATCAGAAGGGCGTCGAGGAACTCTGCCCGCTGCTGAACATGGACTATGGCGGCCCGCTCGAAATCCTCGGCGGGCTCTGGCATGCCGACGGCGGAACGGCGCGCCACGACGCAGTCGCCTGGGGCTATGCCGCGCAGGCATCGCGGCGCGGCGTCGAGATCCACCAGCGCACCGAGGTGCAAGGCTTCGAGGTCGTCGGCGACCGCGTCCAGGCCGTCAAGACGAACCGGGGCCGCGTCGCCTGCGGCCAGGTACTGATCGCCACCGGCGGCATGAATTACGACGTGGCGCTGATGGCCGGCGTCGACCTTCCGATCCGCTGTTATCCGCTGCAGGCAATGGTCACCCAGCCCTTGAAACCTTGGCTGGATACGCTGGTCTCGTCGGTTTCGCTGCACACCTATCTCGTCCAGTCATCGCGCGGCGAGGTCGTCATCGGCGGCGGCTCCGATCCCTACCAGCTCTACTCGACGCGCTCGACACTCGACATGAAGGAGCACCTCGCGGAAGGCGCCGTCCACCTCTTCCCCTTCCTGGAGGGCGTGCGGCTGCTGAGGCAATGGGCCGGCATCACCGACATGACGCCGGACTACAGCCCGATCATGGGGGCGAGTCCGCTCACCAATCTGTGGCTTGACTGCGGCTGGGGCACCTGGGGCTTCAAGGCGACGCCCGTCGCGGGAAAGCGCATGGCGCAGACGATCGCCGAGGGCCGCGTGCCCGATATTCTGAAACCCTTTGCATTGGAGCGCTTCGAAACCTTCCGGCTGCTCAATGAAATGGGCGCCACCGCCGCGAGCCATTGATCCATGAAACTGCTCACCTGCCCCATGAACGGCCCCCGCAACATCGACGAGTTTCAGTCCTTCGGACCGGTGCGCGCTAGGCCCGATCCGAACGCAACTGCCGACAGGGATTGGTCGCGGCATCTGTTCCGCGCCGAAAACCGCAAGGGCGTCGTGGTCGAATGGTGGCGGCACGTGCCGAGCAACTATTTCTTCCTGGCCGAGCGCGATCTGGTCAGCAACGAGATCATCCGCACCTTCGACGCTTCGCAACTGCGGGACCGCGCATGAACCGGCTGCCCGCCCCTTTCGGAAGCCGCATCGACCGGAGCCGCCGCATCCGCTTCACCTTCGAGGGCAAGCCCTTCGAAGGCTATGAGGGCGACAGCATCGCCAGCGCGCTCGCCGCGTCCGGCCAATGGGTGCTGTCGCGCTCGTTCAAATACCACCGCCCGCGCGGCATTCTGTCGATGACCGGGCCCGACGCCAACGCTCTGGTGCAACTGCCATCCGAACCGAACGCCGCCGCCGAGCGCACGCCGATCAGCGAAGGGCTGCGGGTCAGCGCACAGAATGTCAACGGCTCGCTCGAGCGCGACCGCGACGTCATCATGGACAGGTTCGGCCGCTTCCTGCCGGTCGGCTTCTACTACCGCACCTTCATGGGCCCGCGCCGCGACAGCTGGCTGAAATTCTGGGAGCCGATGATCCGCCGCAAGGCGGGCCTCGGCGTGGTCGACACCAAGGCTCCGCACCGGCATTTCGACAAGACGCACCTGC
>NZ_RZRX01000244.1:0-9865 GCF_003997405.1 Mesorhizobium sp. M2A.F.Ca.ET.042.01.1.1 | reverse complement strand
GACCTCAGCCGTGACCATGCGCGCGAAATGCGATTGCGGCGATCGGTGCTCGATGAGCTTGGCGCGCTCAAGCGCCGCATCGCCGTAAAATTCGATCAGCACCCCGGCTGCCCGGACGGCATCGGCTTTCAAGCGGCCGAAATCGACTTGCCCGTTTTCGAACGAGGGCTCGCTCCTGGCAATCACGTCAAGCATGGCTTGCAACTTGTCAGGAGTGCTGCCCTCGTCTTCGTTCATGGTCGCTATCCGATTGGGCGCGTAAAATATCGACATTTCCGCACAATGTCCAACAGGTTCGCTGGCCGGGCGTCAGTGCAACCGCGGGCAGCCGCACCGCGCACGGTGTCACAACTTTCATACAAGCATAGTGATCCAGACTTACCGCGCAGACATTCGGGGGGCACCCATGGACCAGCCTAGCAAAATGGAAAACCTGCAGTTTGCGCAGGGGATATTGCGAGAACTTCGCCAGAAGGCCGAAGCCGACGGCGAAAAACTCCTGACCTATCTCATCGACATGGCTTATCTCGAGGCCAGCGACCGCATCCGCGCCCACTGGATCGGCGCCCACGAACATGAAAGCCGCCGCGCCAAGGGCTGAGCCGCCTAAGGCAATTTGATGCTCGCCGCGGTTTTCCGTGCGGAATTGCCCAGATCGATGCCTGGAGCGGTTCAGCGTTTGCGCCAGAGGCTGAATCGCGCAAGCCCAGCGCAGCATCCTGAACGCAAAAAAGCCCGCCATGCCTCTTCGGCATGGAGGGCTTTGCTTGGATGAGCAAGGCTAAATGCGATAGCCTCGCCGCCAATCTATGATGCGGCAGCCTTCTGGCGGACCGGAAGCTTCCACCCCGGCCGCGCGAAGTGGCAGGTGTAGCCGTTGGGATAGCGTTCCAGATAGTCCTGATGCTCGGGCTCGGCTTCCCAGAAGAGGCCCACCGGAGCAAGCTCGGTGACGACCTTGCCGGGCCACAGGCCGGACGCATCGACGTCGGCGATCGTGTCCTCGGCGATCCGCTTCTGCTCGTCGCTCGTGTAGTAGATCGCCGAGCGATAGCTCATGCCGATGTCGTTGCCCTGGCGGTTCTTCGTCGTCGGATCGTGGATCTGGAAGAAGAATTCGAGCAGCGTGCGGAAACTGGTCCTGGCCGGATCGAAGATGATTTCGATTGCCTCGGCGTGAGTGCCGTGATTGCGATAGGTCGCGTTGGCGACATCGCCGCCGCTGTAGCCGACCCGGGTTGAAACCACGCCGGGCAAGCGCCGGATCAGATCCTGCATGCCCCAGAAGCAGCCGCCGGCAAGGACTGCGCGCTCGGTGGAAGAAGCCATGTCAAACCTCCTTTGGATTGCTCCATAAATAGGCGTTGTGGCCGGGTTCTTCCAGCGGCTCGGGGAACATGCCGAGCGCGATTTCGATCCTGCACGATCAGCTATTCGAAGTCGGTCTGAACCGTCGGATTGCCAGCTCGAAGACGATGTCCGAAATCCACATGGCCGAGACCCCAATCAGGAAGGCGGCGGCGAGCGTGGTGGTGTCGTCGGCGGCGTCGGGCATCGGCAGGCCGCTTGCCTGGACCCAGGCGACGGCAGGCAGGGTCAGATAGGCGGCGGCCAAGGCGCCGCAGATGGGCGAGGCAATCATCTCGCGCAGCTTGTAGCGATGGCGCGACAGCGCCCGCAACACGCCGCCGGCGAGCCCCGCCGCCACGACCTGGCCCTTAATGCCCAGAAGATCGAAAATGTCATGCATCACGGCCTCCAGCCACAGAGCTTCTCGCCCTTGCGGTTGTGCGCAAGCAGCGCCCTCGCCTCCTGATCCGACAGCGTTTCGACGGCCCTGGCGGAGAGGCGCATCGGCGCGGCAGCGGCGCAGAAACCGCCCCTGGCCGTCGTGCAGCCGGCAAGGGCGGCGACGGTGGCTGCGAGGATCAATCCCTTGCCCATGACTTCAGCTCCTTCCTGACCGCTTCAGCCGGCAAGGCGCCGATGTCGTTGTCGACCTGGTCGGCGATATTGCGGGCCACGGCCTCCGCCTCTGCCTGCTTGCCGCGTTCGGCCCTTGCGCCGGCAAGGCGCTGGTGAAAGCCCCAGCCGAGCGCGCCGACAAGGCCGGCGCCGATGGCCAGGATCGTCGGATTGGTGAGAAGCCATGCCAGCAGAGCGCTCATAGCAGCACCCCGATGACAAGGCCGGCGGCGAAGCAGGCGGCGCCCACGACCACATACGGCCTGGCGGCCTCAATGCAGGCGGCGAGCAGACCTTGCAGATTTTCCATGGTCAGTGCTCCCAGCCGAACCGGCGCGCGAGCAGATGCCACCACTCGGCCGCGCCGGCGATGGCAAGACCAAGACCGGTCTCCAGCGCCATCTGGATATCGGGATCGGCAGAAAACGCCGAGGCATCGTCGGCGCCCAGAAGGCCCCGGGCGACAAGCACGCCCGCGCCATAGCGCAGGGCGATGCGGATGATGACGGCAATCATTGGCAGAACACTCCGAGGAGATTGCAGGGAAGATGCGCGGCCCAGGCGGTGAGCGCGCCGAGCGCCAGCGCGATCAAAGCGAGGATGCCGGCTGCCTTGGCGGGCGACACGGATTCGGGCGGCGCGGCCGGCGCCTCAGCGCCGGTATGCGGCCCTGCGCCGGCGGGCGGCGCGGTCGGCGCCACAGCATCGGCGGATGCTGGCGCCGACGGCACGGATACCGTCGTCGTCAGCGGCGCGGCCGATATCAGCAGCGCCTGCCGGCGCACCGAGGCGACACGCGCGCTCCAGCCCCGGCCGAAGCTCGGCCAGGTCGACAGCTTTTCGAGGAAGGCGAGCCGCGCATCGCAAAGCGCGTCGATGACGACGCCGGCGGGCTTTGCCCCCGCGGCCGCCAACGTGGCCGGGCCGATGCGGCCGTCCTGGACAACGCCGAGCACGGCCTGAAGATATTTCGCCGCCCTGCCCGGGCCGCTGTTCACGGCGAAGTCGAAGACGGCGTAGTCGATGCCATCGGGGAGCAGAGCGCCCGCCACGGCATCCCAGTAGAAGCGGCGGTAGACCATAGCGACCTGGTCATCTGAGATCCTGCGCAGTTCAGCCTTGGTGGCATCTGCTTTCACGTAGCGGCGGAAATTGGCGAGCGTGACACCTTTCATGGTGGCGCCGCCCGGATCGGCAGGGTTGTCAGACCAAAGCCCTTCGGATTTGAGCACGAGCGAAAGGCTCCGCCCGAAATTGCGGTCCATGGGATACCTCGATGTTCAGATGGTCAGGGAGCGAGGATGACGGCTGGATCGAGTCCTAGCGCCGAGATGAAGGCCACCGTCGCCTGATCATCGCAGTTGACGCTTGGCTGATCGGGCGCGAACCATTTGGCAAACTGGTCGGGCTGGGCCCAAAGGGCACTCTGCGCTGCCGCCATCTTGCCGGCCGCCGTTACCCGCGCCATCACGGTTGATTTCGGTACGGTCGGGCGCGATGGCGCGGGCGGGGCGTAAGCGGGGAATTTCGCGCAAGCTGGGCTTCAGTAGCATAGTCGAGGAAAAGAACTTCGCCAGCTTGGGCGGCATAGCTCGGATCGACCGCGCGCATCGAGGCGCCATTGTTTGAGTAGCAGAACATTTAGATGTTGCTCCTTCAGATATCTGTGAGCTATCGAAGTTGAATGGCAGCAAGGGGAACTTACCGGAACATGCTTCCTTTTAATCCGCTTAGGCGCATTGAACGGTCCATACGCCTCGTGCGGGACGCAGTATTAGTTCGTCCAGCTTCGACTATGTGGGCTGTTCGGCGGGAGGTGTCGAAGCAATACCCAATGCTCGTACAAGACTTCGGCGATCACCGGATGGCGTTCAATCCGAACGACGACCCGATTGGGAGAACCATTCTCCAGCACGGAAGCTGGCACCGTCCGCAATTCGAAAATATATTGGCATCCTTAAGGGATATTGGCCGCATAACAGATCCAAAGATATTTCTCGACGTGGGTGCCAACATCGGAACACAGACTATTTATGCTTTGGCCTCTGGCGCATTTTCACGTGTGATAGCCATTGAGCCTGACGACGCGAATGCTCGAACTTTGCAGATGAACGCTCTCCTGAATGGATTCGAGGATCGGGTTGATATTGTGCGGGCTGCGGCCGGAGCAGAGATGGGGACGCTCTATTTAAACGCGAACACAACCAACAGCGGCGGCCATAAAGTCACGAATACGTCGAACGGCGATAAGTCGGTCCCGGTTAAGGTCGTGACCATAGAATCCGTTTTGCGCAACCGGCGACTTGACCCCGCTGATCTCGGGTTGGTGTGGATCGATGTAGAGGGATTTGAAGCCGAAGCTGTGGCTGGAATGTCGCCCGTCGTAGAACGCGCGATTCCGCTTTGCATCGAATTCAACGCTCATGTCTACGGGCGGATCAAATCTCGCGAATTCTTCAGCTACCTGGCCGAGCACTACGTCGTGGCCGCCATTGTATCGGATCGACAGATAGAATTTCGCCCTATCGCCGAGCTATGCACGCCCGAAAGGACGGTCGACATCCTCTTTGCCTAAAGATTGTCCTCCCATCCGAGGACGGCTAAAGCTGACGCTGCGGCGGCACTGGCATAGTAGATGTTGGTGCTCTCCAGGAAGAATTCTCCTTGTGTAGTTGAGTATATGCCGATTGCTTCACCACCGTTTTTGATGGCGGCCTGTAGCGGCGGCGGGTTAGTCGAGGATGTTGCCGCGCCATAACTGTTATTAGGGGCCGCAATGATGTAAGTCGTCGGCCCAGACGAGAAACCGGACAATGCCACTCTGATTGTTGCGGCGGTCGACGGAACAAAGTTTCCAACCGCAACGGCCGTCCACGTCGGCGTAGTCGGGCTGCCGCTTGAACCAGAAGCCATAATTGGGAGTGCAGTCGGGTTTGTTCCGACCACGATCTGCGCCCGACGGGCATACTGCAGTTTGAACCGCAGCTTCGATCCAGCATCATAATAGATCGCGCCGACGCGGGCCTTGAAGGTGTAGCCGGCCGGCATGGTCGGCGCGGTCGAGCTGAGCGATAGGAGAGCAGCGACAGTGGTGCCGTTGTAGATGACCCATTCGTAATACCAGGTGCTTGCGGCCATCGCGCCCGTATCGAGGCCATTCGCGCCAGAGGCCGCCGTGGAATAGGAGACGTTGACGGACGTGGCTCGATAGGTGCCCGCAGGGCCGTCAAGAACGATCTGATCGGCGGTGATCGTGCTCGCCGTGATCGACGTGGTGACGATCTTTAGGTTCTTGCGAGAGCCGATAGGGGTCTGGTTGAGAATTTCGTAGGCGACTGTCCCCATAGACCAGCCGCCCATTTTCCATTTGTTGTCGGTATCGATGCCGAAGTTGGCTGCGTAATTGCCACTTCGCTGAAAGGTGATAAAGGCGGCGGCGCCCGCATTGTTCGGAGCGTTGACCATGAGGCCATAGGCGCCCAGCGCTGGCCCGCCGCTGACCCCGATAGGCTGCGCTCCCGTCAAGGTGATCTGCTGGGATGTCGAGAACGTGTTCGACGATCCCTTCAAGGCTACATTGCTCGCAGCAACACCGCTGTCCTGTAGGACCTTGCCGCCGGTCCCATTGAAACTGGGAAAATTGCCGGAAGTCGCGGATGCGGGGCCGGTCGCCAGACTTCCCACCGCCACGCCGCTGTCCTTCACCAGCTTACCGGTCGTGCCGTTGAACGTGGCGATGTTGTCGGCTGCGGCCGAGGCGGGTCCGGCGACCAAGCTTCCCACCGCCACCCCGCTATCCTTGCCCGCCTTGCCGGTCGTGCCCGCAAAGGTCACAATGTTGTCGGTCGCCGAGGAGGCCGGGCCGGTGAAGTCGCCGACGCCGGTGCCATCCGCGCCCTTGTCGCCGGCGCGGGTGAAGATCAGCCAGATGCCGTCGGCGGTCGTGGGCAAGGTGCCGGCGCCGCTGACATAGGCCAGCGTGAGTTTGCGATAGCCCGTCCCGTCCACCACCGAGCCGGTGACATTGTAGACATAGGCGATTGCGGCTGACGCCTTGGAGCGCAGCGTGAGCTGGCCCTTGATGGTGTTGGTGCTGTCGTCGAACGTATCCAGCACGCCGCTCACCGTGGCGCCGCTGGAATCGAGGTTGTCGATATAGGCCGCGGTGGCGGAGGCGGCGCTGGCATTGTTCAATCGCAGCGTGCCGTTGCCGGGGTCGGCATCGGTGGTGCTGGTGGAAAAGGTGTAGCCAAGCGCCGCCACGGCGTTGGCGGCGGCGACGGCGCTCGCCGCAGCGTTCGTGGCCGAGATCGCGGCGTTGGTGGCGGAGCCGGAAGCGGCGGTGGCCGAACTCGAGGCGGCGGAAGCCGATCCGGCAGCAGCGCTTGCCGAAGTTCCGGCGCTCGTGGCCGAACCGGCAGCCGTGGAAGCGGAGCCGGCCGCCGCCGTCGCTGAATTGCCGGCATTGGTGGCGCTCGCCGCGGCATTGGTGGCGGAAGTGGACGCGGCGGTGGCGGAGCCGGCCGCCGCTGTCACCGAGCCCGCCGCGCTGGTGGCGCTGGTGGCAGCGGCGTTCTTGGAGGTCAGCGCGGCCGCCGCGCTCGCCGCTGCGGCATTGGCGGCATCCACAGCGTCACCGAGCGTGTCCTGCGAGAGATAGAAGCTGAGCGTGATCGGGTCGGCGCCGATCACCGGGTCCAGCGTCTCGAAGGCATAGACGCGATCGGCCGAGACGGCGCCCTCCTGCACATGCACGGTCGTGCCCTTCTGCACCGTGCGCGCGGTGCGAGCGTCTGCGGCGCGAAACCACTGGCCCTCACTCGCCGTGTAGATGCCGTTCTCGGTCGGGTCGGCCTGGTCCTTGACCAGCACGCGGTCGCCGACTTGCGTCAGCGCGCCGTCGATGGTCTGCAGGCCGTAAAGGGTGATGTTGGCGGTCGTCGCCAGGCGCACGGGTTCGCGTTGGTCACGTAGACGACATCGGCCTCGGTGTCCCAGGCAAGCTCGACGGCGGCGGAAGGATGGTCCCAGCCGAAATCGAGCGCGCCGATGCGCGGCCACCAGCGCGGCAGCTTGAACGGCTCGCAGGCGATCAATTCCTCCGCCACCGGGAAGATGCGGCCGGAGCCCAGCACCGGAATGCCCTTCGCGCGGGCTTCGCGCTCATGCTCGGGATAGGCCGCGATGATCTCTGCGCGTTGCTCGGGGCTGTAGTGGCCGGCATCGTCGATGGTCATGAAGGTAACATGGCGGGACATGGCAACTCCAGTTCCTCGCCCCGCCAGAGCGGAGAGAGGTGGCGCGGCGAAGCCGCGACGGAGAGGGGGCAGCGCCGACGTTTGATGGAAGAGTAGGGAGGCTATTCGTCGAACGTATCGCTCTACGAAGGCCCCCTCTCCGGCCGCTGCGCGGCCACCTCTCCCCCCGCTTCGCGCGGGGCGAGGAACAAAGCTCAACCCTTATATCCCTCGTTGAGGCAATCATTCTTCCAGGCCCAGTCGAAATCGGCCTGCGACATGGACGAGCCGAGGCCCGGTTCGACATAGGGGCCGGCGCCGTCGATATAGATGATGAAGCGCGCTTGCTTGGTGAAGATGCCGACCTTGCTTGTGACGACGCCGCAGGTCTGGCCGGTCGCGCTGTCGCCGGTGAGATCGACATGCGAGAAGGTCGCCTCCGGATTGTTGACCAGGCCGCGCATCCTGGCTTCCGCCGCCGCTATCGCATCGGCGCGCCAGTCGCCGCTGGAGCCGGAACAGGCGGAGAGCAGCGCGCAGAGAAGAAGCAGTTCTGGTAGGGGTCGCATGTCGGCTCCGGATCGCGCCGGAAGCTACTCGACCTCCGGTTGTGGCCAAAGCGGTATCGCAAATCATGGTTTCGACGCGGTTTCGCGAAGCGCTCGTTCATCGCCCCACGCAAGTGGGGAGAGGTGGCGCGGCGAAGCCGCGACGGAGAGAGGTGGTGCCAGCGTTTGACAAAGAACGGAAAGCTGCTCGTCAAGCTTGTCGCCCTACGAAATCCCCCTCTCCGGCCGCTGCGCGGCCACCTCTCCCCCGCCTTGCGGGGGCGAGGAACCCAAGTTCTGAACCGCTTCAGCGCTCAAAAACCTCAGCACCACATCGCTCATGCCGAGCAGCGGCGTGAAGGTCACGATCGTGATGCCATCGGTGGCATTGGTGCGCGTCAGCCCCTCGGAATAGATGTCCAGCGGCGGTTCCTCGTCGAACCAGACGCCGTGCAGCGTCTCGCCCTGCCATTTCTCGCGGCCCTTTTCGTAGCTCTTGAAGGAGAGCACGCTTTCGCCGGCCTGGATGTCGCCGCCGCCGCCCCAGCGCACGACGACGCTGTCCAGCGCTCCGGGCGCGCCGCGGCCCATCACGGTGCCGGCGATGGCATTGGCCGGGATCATGCCCGTGCCCCATTCGCCCTGCTGCTGCGGCGGGCCGATCAGCACGCGCTGCGGATTGTCGCGCGTGCCTTCGCCGGTGACGCCGGCGGCCCAGAGCCTGACGGGCTGGTCGAAGACTTTGCCCGCCCACCAGTCGGGATAGCGGCCGGTGAGGTGCATGGCCCATTCCGCGCCCCCTGCCCTGGTCTTGCCGAGCTGGTTGCCGGCCATGAACAGGCGCTCGCGGTAGGTCGCGCCCGCGGCATGAAAGGCGGCCTGCCTTTCGTATGGCGCGTAGGCGGCAAGAAGGTTACGGCGCCGCCTTCGGTCCAACTCCTCGAGCAGCGCCAGATAGGCCTGCATCGTTGTCGAGGAGTGGCCGTAGGCTCGCCTCGAGACCGCGGATGCGGTGGCGGATCTCCTCATCGCTCAGTTGCTCGAGACTGGTTTTATCGGCATCGAAACTTTCCGAGCTGGCCGCAAAATCCTTGGGCAGCAGCGTCAGCACGACCTTCAGATACTGGTCGGGCTTTTCGGCGCGGACCGCCGCGATGACGCCGGCGCCATGGGCGCGGAAATCGGCGCGCAACGCCGCTGCGAAGTCGTCGACGAGCGTCTTTCGTGGGCGCTTGCGGCAGGCGGCGGCTTGAACCGGTGCTGGCTTCGCCCGCTTCGCGTCGGCAGGCTTGCGGCTCGCGGCCTTGCCGGTGTCAGCCCTGGGCATCGGACGGTGTCGCTTTCGTTGGTCTTGCCTTGCGCGGCTTGCGCGCCGGCTTCTTGCGCGGCTTGGGGCGCCTCGGAGGCTCGCCATCGACGGCCGGCGCGGCAATCGCCTTCAGCTTCGCTGTCGCGGCAAGGACCACCGAGGCATCGAGACCCGGGCGCGGGAAGCCGAAGCCGGCGACCGCGTCGACCGGTCCGCCGCGCACCATCCCGATGCGCACGCCCGGCGCGACCTGCTCGACGCGCCCGGTGCGGCGCGGCGGATCCGCGCCCTCGAACGCGCCGATGGCGCTGACGATCTCGGCGCCGTCATCGGCGGTGATGATGGTGGCATAGCGTGGCATGCAGCCTCGGGCAGAATGATGAGGCCACGCTCCTTCGCGCCAGCGCTCGAAAGAAATGGATGGCCGAAAAACAAAACCCGCCTCGCGGCGGATCGTTGGCGCAAATCAGCACCATGGACAAAATAGTAGCATAGCTGCCCCCACCGGGCAAGAGGTTGCAGGCATATTTTCCTATCCTCCTGAAACCAGCCTTTGTCCCAGATCTGCTGGCAAAAAACCCGATGCGCCACAGCCAGGGATTGAACCGCAGACCACAAGCGGCGCGAATTTTTGTCGGAACCAACCCGTGGCCCGACGGGTTCCACCCTCAGTCGCAGACGCGACAGACCCTGCAACAGACGAACCGTCTCGCAACAGAGGAGAAGAATCATGCTTACCAAGATTCTCGCGGCTTCGGCCCTGACAATCGGCCTCGCCACGGCGGCGATGGCCCAGACCGCGAACT
>NZ_RZRX01000243.1:0-9968 GCF_003997405.1 Mesorhizobium sp. M2A.F.Ca.ET.042.01.1.1 | reverse complement strand
CCCCTCGACCACATCCGCAATTTCTCCATCGTCGCCCATATCGACCATGGCAAATCCACGCTTGCCGACCGGCTGATCCAGCTCACCGGCGCGCTGGAGGAGCGCGACATGAAGGAGCAGGTGCTGGACTCGATGGATATCGAGCGCGAGCGCGGCATCACCATCAAGGCACAGACGGTCAGGCTCAACTACCGCGCCAGGAACGGCGAGGATTATGTGCTGAACCTCATCGACACGCCCGGACATGTCGACTTCGCCTATGAGGTGTCGCGTTCGCTGGCCGCCTGCGAGGGCTCGCTGCTGGTGGTGGACGCCTCACAGGGCGTCGAGGCGCAGACGCTGGCCAATGTCTACCAGGCCATCGACAACAACCACGAGATCGTCGTGGTGCTGAACAAGGTGGACCTGCCGGCGGCCGAGCCAGAGCGTATCCGCGAGCAGGTGGAGGAGGTGATCGGCCTCGACGCCTCCAACGCCGTGCTGATCTCGGCCAAGACCGGGCAGGGCGTGCCGGACGTGCTGGAGGCGATCGTCCATCAGCTGCCGCCGCCGCGCGAGGGCGACATCAACGCACCGCTCAAGGCCATGCTGGTCGACAGCTGGTACGACGCCTATCTCGGCGTCATCGTTCTGGTGCGCATCATCGACGGCGTGATGAAGAAGGGCCAGACCATCCGCATGATGGGCACCGGCGCGAAATATCTGGTCGAGCGTACCGGCGTGTTCAAGCCGGCCCGCGTCAATGTGGACGAGCTCGGCCCCGGCGAGTTCGGCTTCTTCACCGGCTCGATCAAGGAAGTGGCCGACACCCGCGTCGGCGACACCATCACCGAGGACCGCCGCCCGACGCAAAAGGCGCTGCCGGGCTTCAAGCCGGCGCAGCCGGTGGTGTTCTGCGGCCTGTTCCCGGTCGACGCCGCCGATTTCGAGGATCTGCGCGCCGCCGTCGGCAAGCTGCGCCTCAATGACGCCAGCTTCTCCTATGAGATGGAAACCTCCGCCGCGCTCGGCTTCGGCTTCCGCTGCGGCTTCCTCGGGCTCCTGCACCTGGAGATCATCCAGGAGCGGCTGGAGCGCGAGTTCAACCTCGACCTCATCGCCACTGCGCCCAGCGTCGTCTATCGCATGAACCTCATCGACGGCACGGTGAAGGAGCTGCACAACCCGGCCGACATGCCAGACGTGGTCAAGATCGCCTCGATCGAGGAGCCGTGGATCCGCGCCACCATCCTGACGCCGGACGACTATCTCGGCGGCATCCTGAAGCTCTGCCAGGACAGGCGCGGCATCCAGGCCGACCTCTCCTATGTCGGCAAGCGCGCCATGCTGACCTACGATTTGCCGCTCAACGAGGTGGTGTTCGATTTCTACGACCGGCTGAAGTCGATCTCCAAGGGCTACGCCTCCTTCGACTATCACCTCACCGACTATCGCGAAGGCGACCTAGTCAAGATGTCGATCCTGGTCAATGACGAGCCGGTCGACGCTTTGTCCATGCTGGTGCACCGCTCGGCGGCGGAGAAGCGCGGCCGGCAGATGTGCGAGAAGCTGAAGGAGCTGATCCCGCAGCACCTCTTCAAGATCCCGATCCAGGCCGCCATCGGCGGCCGCATCATCGCCCGCGAGACCGTCTCGGCGCTGCGCAAGGACGTCACCGCCAAATGCTATGGCGGCGACGTGACCCGCAAGCGCAAGCTGCTCGACAAGCAGAAAGAGGGCAAGAAGCGGATGCGCCAGTTTGGGAAGGTCGATATCCCGCAGGAGGCGTTTATCCAGGCGCTGAAGATGGGGGATTGAGAAGCCGGTTGGCGCGCGGAGCGCGCCAAGCCATCGATCCAGTGAATCGATGGCAGGCTTCGAAAGCGGGGGAGCTGCTGGCAGGCAGCGGGCCCCCCGCCAGCGCGGCGCTGAAGCTGCGCGGTGGAGATTGGCAGCGCGAGTCCTACTTGCCCCTTGCCACCCCTTTGAACAGATATTTCAATGATCTTATATTCGGTAGATAGCCGGTTCGCTCAGCACGGTTTGCCAACCAGTGACGAACCGGTGTCCGGTTGATATCAGGCGCACATGGGGCGAATGCGGTTCCTCTGGGGTGTTTATGGCGCGATCTCGGCGTTACACCCCGCGTCTATCAAGCTATTGGTCTGATTGCGCCGCTTATTTTAACTTGGCTGGCCACCGAATTCGGAATTCAGATCAGCTACCCAGCTTACACTATCGTCGGAGTGACGGCCGCCATCTTCATCGTGATCGTGTTTCTGCGATTGTTCCATAGCGCCTACGAATTGGAAGCCGCACTGAAACCCAGGATCGAAATCAGCGATCCCGTGGAGTCGACTATGCCGAAAATCCGCGGCAACAACCTCGCTCTACGGTTTTACTCGGTCACGATCACCAATCTTTCGGACGGGGACTTAAAGAACTGCCGAGTCAAAATGACGGAGTTCATCAATCGCCGCGGTGAGGCGGCTACCGAAATAGGCATGCTGTTCCGCCTCAGCCGGGAAAGGCACTCTCAAACAGGCCAGCATACGTTCGCCCAAACTTTCGAGCTAAACGGCAAAGATGACAAGGTCAGCATTGATATCGTCGCACTCGATGAGGTGGGCAGCAATTTTGTCAAAATGCAATACGCGACGGCGGCCTCCGAGAAAGTCTTTCATGAGCTGCACAAGAGTCTTTTCCCACACTGGCTGACGATTAGGGTTACAGCGGACGCTATGGCCTCGGTCACGAAGTCATTTTGCGTTTACGTCTCCGAAGACGGCTTTTTGCGAATGGAGACGGTTAGTACGATGCCAATGGCCGGACACGCCCCATCTCTACCAGCTGGGATGAAATCGACCAGACCGCAATTTTTGGAAACGATCGAGTGGCGCACTGGTGAAATGAACCAGTAGTCGGCTCTATCTGGTTTGGAGCCCTCGAGCCGTTCTCGGCGCTCAGGAAGGACGTCCCCGCCAACGCTGCGGCGGCGACGGGACTCACAATGCACAAGCTGCTCGACAAGCAGAAAGAAGGCAAGAAGCGGATGCGCCAGTTCGGTGGATATCCCGCAGGAGGCGTTTATCCAGGCTGAAGATGGGCGGGAGCAAGCCCCTTGCCGGACATCTCGGCCCGGTCTTAGTGCTCTAGGAAAAACGAATCTCGATCAATAGGTTAGCGGATAAACTGTTGATTCGCTTGCAATTTTTTCCAAATCACTTATACTATGGATCGGTAGGAACGCCGATCACTCCGGGGCTAGGCTGAGTTCGCTCGATGCCATCCGCCCTTATCCGTAGACGGTTATCCATTGGATGATAGCCTAACCCTGCGGACGAAAAGGGGCCGGGGCCTACCACTTTTTTTGGAACGTGTAGCCAAAGTCCCTGAAAATCGCCCTTTGTGCTTCGCTGATATCCGCTTTCCAATCCGGCGTTGGCTGCAATACAACCCCATAATCGGCATAGTTATACGTGCCACGGAAAGCCACGCGGGGGCGAAGCAAACGTGCAAAACGTGGGTCGCAGGGTCCTGTATCTAGGTTGTCTACGGCATGATAGAACGAACTCGCGACAACATCAGATAGCTGCAATCCGGCGCGATCTTTGTGAGAATAGTAGTCGACTAACTTCCAGTGCATCACCGACCATCTCGGCCCCCACTTTTTCAAAACGGTCGTATCGGATTTCGATTGAAGCTTCAGCAACTCGTGATAGGCCGCTGTCTGGCTGTAGGAATGTCCGCCACGTTGCGAGAATTCAAACTTTACATAGCGCGGCGCGCCGAAACGCTTATTTGAATCTCGCTCGCAATAGTGCGTGACACGCTCAATCAGAATCCGTACAAGCCAATTGTAGAACCATTGATTAGACAGTACTTTTTCCGCTCGCTCATTTCGATACTGCCTCATATTCCTTTTATTCGAGCACACCACGAACAACCGAACTGGCAGTTCCGCCAACATTGTGCAGGCTCGCATCTTCCGAGTTGGCGAAAGGTCTCGGAAGTGTAGGTCCCGGCGCTGCGTAACTCCGATGTCGGCCACAATATTTCTCACCCAATGCGGTGCATTTGAAAGATTGGGTTTTCTGACAAGCACCGCAGAGAGGGTTATCCACTCTGTGCCACCAACATTATCAATTGGGCGCACTCGTTGAATGCCAGGGTCACCGGCTTCGTCAATGTAGGCCACGTATTCGTAGTCTGGCGCGTCGGGAAAAACGGACAAGAGCCAAGAACTCTGAAAGAGACTCAATCAAAAGCTTCAAAGAAGTACCACGCCGACTCGAAAACGGCGAGTCCGAGTGCCTATGGGCATCTCCCTTCGCCATCTTCGTTGCCTGCGGCACACTGCGCGGGTAGGTCGATGCGAACGTTGGTGCGGATGGGAGCCAGCGCAGGCGACGGACCTCCGTGGGCGAGACGCCAGTGGCTCATTCAAGGCGCTTCATAATTTATTTCGTGAAAAACTGCTGAAAATCCGCGAATTTTCGGGGTTTAGACCGGATTCAGCGTTGACGGTCCAAAACGACTCGCCACAAGTTCTCTGCGGATTGGCATTCCGCTGATCTCGATACGACAAAGCCGGGGCTGCAACCCCGGCTCCGTGTCGGTAACCGCAAAGCCTTTGGTCGGGTTGCGGCTAGTCGAAGACACAAAAGTGAGGATACTCGCAATCGATTCGCTGTCAACCTGATCAAAGGTTTCCACATAAGGAAATCTTTATATGAGTGTATTTGTGGTTTCGTTCCGCATTGCGGATGAACAAAGTACCTATGGGACCTACTCGGAACGCTGGGCTTCTGTGAATGAGGCCATCCAGAACAAGGCTGTCGGGCGCAATTACTGGAAACAGACGACGTCGTTTTTTGCGCTACAGGCAACCGAGACGTTCGCCTCTGCGTTAGCCAGCGCCATAAATATCAACTCGAAGTTCGACCCAGCCAAAGATTTGCTCTTGGTCGTAAATTTAAGCTCCAAGGACTACAAGGTCCTAGGCGTTAACAGCGATGCCGATATAGACACCATTATGGCTCTCCGCTGATCGTTTAAGCAAGAACGCCAAATGCGCGAGAGAGACGGGCAAATCGGCGCCACAATATCGCTCAAATCTTGCCGAGCGACAGACTGCTCGAGAGTTGGCAGCGTTGCTGCCAACTCTCGACGGCCAATTGCCCGCCCTTCACCATCTCCCCACCTTGGCGTATTCTCCCCTCCGGCTTGGGGAGACATCACATGCGCTCCACCTCTGACACCATCTCCGCGATCGGCCTCGCCGTCGGCGGCGCTTTGGGCATGGCGGGCACCTTCGTTGGCAGCGATGCGTTGCGCGAGACACTGTGGACCATCGACGGCGTGGGCATCGTCATCGCGGCGGCGCTGCTCACGATGAAACACCAGCGGCTCGGCAATGACCTCGTCGCGGCCGGCTTCCTCACTTTCCTTGCCGGCGAAAGCCTGCTTCTGGCGGGCAATGCGGCGGGGTTGCAGGCCAGCGTGCCTTCCTATGCCGGCGGCATTGCGCTATGGGCGGCGGGGCTGGTGATGGTCAGCGCGCAGGCAACCTTCGCGCTGTGGACGCGGCTCACGGGGCTCATTGCCGCGGCGCTCTTTGCCGTCTCGGTCCTGATGATCCTGTGGGGCGCGCCGCTGCTGCCAACCTCCGCGCCGCTCCCGGCGCTCGGCTATCCGTTCCTGGTGCTGACCTTCATCGGCTGGATCTGGACTCTGCTGAAAGCGGAGCGCTGAGCGCGAAGGCCATGGCCGCGCCGCTCGAACTCCGCAACAGCCCGTCGGGAAAGATCTTTCCGGCGCTCGGGCCGTTCCTGATCGGCGGCGTCTTCGGCTTCGGCGCGCTGCAGGGCGTGGCTTCGGGCGCGGATGGCGGGCATGTGCTGTGGATCGCGCTGCTCGCCGCCGCCTGCCTGGGGCTCGGCGCCTTCATCGCCCGCGGCGCCTTCGACACTTCGGTCAAGGTGGTGCTTGATCAGCGCGGCTTCCGCGATGCTCGCGCCGGCGACGTGCTGGTGCCGTGGAGCAAGGTGAGAAGCGTGCGGCTTGCCGCCGGCGGCAAGGGCGCGGCGATGCTCAATTTCGAGCTCACCGGCGAGCCGCCCGACGAAATCCGCTATTCCTCCGCCAACGCCTTTGGCCTCATGCCTTTCGGCAGGAACACCGTGCATATGGAGATCTCCTCGCTCGACGTGCGGGGGCCGGACCTGGTGGATGCGGTGAAGACGTTTGCGCCGCATGTGGTGGTGAAGCGCTGATTCGCGGGGAGATGTCCGGCAGGACAGCGGGGCGCTGTCCCGCCGGCATCTCAAGGCCTAGGTTTCCTCGCCCCGCCACGGGCGGGGAGAGGTGTCCGCGAAGCGGACGGAGAGGGGCCTTCGTAGGGCGCTCCCCTCTCCGTCTCGGCTTCGCCGAGCCACCTCTCCCCACTTTCGTGGGGCGAGGAAACGCGAACTCGCCGGCACCGCGTTCCTTCGCGCCCCCCTCTGGCCTGCCGGGCTTTCGTCGCTCGGAAAGCCAAGCAATTGGCTTCCCGTCCGCTACGCGGACCCCTCCTCAACCCCCACAAGGGGGGAAGGGGAGGTCGCGCCACTTCTCCACCCGTGCTCTACTCCCCCGGGGACCTCGCCATGATTCGCGCTTTGCTCGCTCTCCTTCTCCTCACCACGCCGGCCTTCGCCGCCGACATGTCTATCTTCGTGCGCAACCAGCGCTCGGACGGCGTCGCGCTCGAGCTGTTCAGCCGCGACAGCCAGAAAGTCTGGCCGGGCGGCGACAAGGTCTTCCTCATCCGGCCGAAGGCGCGAAAGTCCGTGCCGATCTCCTGCGAGCCCGGCGAGCATATCTGCTGGGGCGCCTGGGTGGACGGCGACGATTCCGTCAGCGCCGGCGTCGGCCCCGACAACGACCAGCCCTGCGATACCTGCTGTTTCATCTGCGTGGAGCATTCGACAGAGACGGTGGACTTGGCGGAGTAGGGGGGCGTCGAGGCTGCCGACTTCTCAACGCTTGGGTTCCTCGCCCCCGCCAAAGGCGGGGGAGAGGTGGCCGCGAAGCGGACGGAGAGGGGGCCTTCGTAGGGCGCTCCCCTCTCCGTCTCGGCTTCGCCGAGCCACCTCTCCCCACTTTCGTGGGGCGAGGAACCTTAATCCTGAGAAGCCGCGATCCTTCGCGCCCCCCTCTGGCCTGCCGGCCATCTCCCCCACAAGGGGGGAGATCAGACGTCGCTGCCGTCTTCGCCAATCCCCCACATTCACCCCACAATTTTCCTCCCCACCCCTTGGCATCGCCACGCCTCATGCCATCATCCGCCATCGGCCGTGGGGGCCGATTCTGTCTCGGGGGTTCTCATGTCCATCTCTTTCGCGCGCCGCGCCGCCGCCGCGCTTTCGCTTGCCGTCCTCATCGCGCCCGCCGCCCATGCCGGCGACGTCACTTTCCAGATCAGGAACAACCATCCCAACGCCATGCGCGTCGAGCTCTACAGCCAGGACCGCGACTATGTCTGGCCGGGCAATGGCAAGGATTTCTATCTCGACGACGGCGAGACCAAGCAACTGCCGATCTCCTGCAACGAGGGCGAGAAGATCTGCTACGGCGCCTGGGTGGACGGCGACGAAAGCACCTATTGGGGCGTCGGCCCCAACAACCAGGAGTCTTGCGAGGATTGCTGCTACACCTGCAGCGGCGGCCAGACCGAGGAGATCGACCTGGAGGAGTAGGGGCGCCGAAGCTGCTGATCTCCCCCCTTGTGGGCCGTTTACTCTAACTCTGCGCCGTCCAGAACGCGATCTCCTGCGCCTTGGTGCGGAGCTCGGTCTTCAGCCACTGGTCGTCGTCGTCCAGATAGCTCCACGGCGTCTTGCCTTGCGCGCGCATCTCGCGGATGTAGGAGCGGTAGCGGTAGTGGCTGTAGACCGACATCGCGTAGGTGGCATAGGCCGCGGCAAGCTTGCTGTGGCCGCGCACGATGACCAGGTTCTCGTCGTTCTTCTGGCTCGCCGGCGCCGAGAAATTGTGGCTGCCGGTCACCACCACGCAATCCTTCGAATGCGGGTCGGTCACCAGTATCTTCGAGTGCACGATGGCGTGGCCGATCTGCGACAGGAACTCCCGCCGGTTGACCTCGGCGATCCACGGCCCGAGCGGCGCGTCAAGGCCCTGCGGCTGCGCCACCGCGTAGCGGTCGGGCGTGAATTTGCGGTCGCTGCTCACCAGGTCGATGTCGAGGAAATTCTGCTCGGTGCCGCCCTCGTCGGCGCTCAGCGTCGAGACCACGCCGCGCACATACATGCCTTTCTCCCTGGCTCGCTCTCCGGCAAGCGTGTGCAGCCCCTGCTTGCCCGGCGTGAACATCAGGAACAGCACCGCCTGCCTGGCCGAGGTGATGACCTCGCGCAGCGCATCCATGTCGGCGCCGTTCGAGGTGCGGGTGAACCACACGGTCGCCCTGGCGCTGCCGACCGCGAAGGTTTTCGGCGCGTCGTTGTCGGCGATCAGCGCCGGCGTGAAATTGGCCGGATCGGTCTTCGGCGGCGAGGCATCCTTCAAGAGGTCCCAATGCTTGCGGAAATGCGCCGCGACAGCCGCGTCCTCGATCAGCAGGCCGTTGTTGACCTGCGTGCACAGGCCCGTGGTGCTCCAGTTGGTGCTGCCGGTCCACACCTTCTTCGGCTCGCCATCTTCGGAGACGACGACGAATTTGTTGTGGCCGAGCCCTTTCGATTTCAGCATCCGGTCGATGGTCGCGATGCCGTGGTCGTTGAGGTTCTTGCGCGCCGCCTTGTTGCCGTCGCCTTTTCTGTCGGAACCGTTGGCGAGGATGAGATGGAGCCGCGGCCCGAGCCCGATCAGCGCCGTCTCCAGCGTGGCGTCGCCGAGCTCGTAGAGCGCGGCATGCAGCTCGTCGCCGGCGCCTTGCGTCAGCCCGACCATGCGCAGGCCGAGATCGCCTTCGAGGAAGGCGCGGAATTTCGCGTCGCCATTGGTCTGCAGGCTCTTCTTGAAGGCCGCGGGCGTCAGCCTGTTCTTGGCCATGTAGCGGGCAACGAACTGCGACAGCACCAGCCCGCGATTGAAGTAGCAGGAAAAGCCGCCCCCTGCGTCGGTGGCAAGCGTCTTCCACTCCGTCCAGTCGCTGGAAACGCCCTTCGTCAGCGGCTTGCCGGGACCCGTGCTCATCATCGCGGTGACCCGGTAGCGCACGACATTGCCGACATCGGCCGCATGATCGGTCCAGTTGAAGCGCTGGAACGGCCAGACGTCCGAGGGCCTGTGGTCGCCCGATTTCGGCTTGTCCTTGGTGAAGCCGACGCGGTTCTCCACCGGCTCGATCTTCTCGGTCGCGCCAAGCTTGCGGCCGCGCTCGAGCAGGAAGCCGCGGCATCCGGCGATGAAGTCGCTCGGCGCCCAGGCGACGAAGGCGTCGTCGCCATTGGTGTAGACGGAAACCTTTATCTCGACGGCCATTTGTCGGTCCTCTCCGATGCAGCGCCGGCTGTTCCGGCCCGTCAATGCAGCCAAAAAAAACCGCGCCGGAAGCAGGGGGTCCAGGTCAATTGAAACAGAACTTTCGAGAAGGTGGCGGCGGTGATTATGTGGCGGCAGAAGATCGGACGTCAATGTTTTGCAGCGTCAAGTATAACTCTATGAACTGCTTCACACTGTGCTCTGTTTGCCAGCAAAACGAAGGCGGATGGTTTCGGGGGCCATGGGCTCAAACGGCAGACGTGCCAGGAGCACTCCAGGAAAGTGCGAGCGCCGCCGTTGTCGGCGGGCAGATGTTCACCGTTTCTGTCCGTGAAATCGGCGCAAAGGCCGGGGATTGGCCGAAGCCTCCCCAACGTCGTCATGTATGGACGGCCCCTCTTGGGCAAGAGGCAAAATGACGACGACGGCGTAAGTCTGGAGCGGTCATGTATTCGGCCTTTAGTGCGGTCGATTTCGATGACCGCTGACCAACAAGGGTTACG
>NZ_RZRX01000242.1:0-9983 GCF_003997405.1 Mesorhizobium sp. M2A.F.Ca.ET.042.01.1.1 | reverse complement strand
GATCATCCAGCCCTGCGTCGAGAACGCATAGCCGAACGCGCTGAGCGCGGTGAAGGTCAATCCGATCGCCGCCGTCTTCCACTCGCCGAGTTTCGGAATGATCCGCGGCAGCACCGTCGCCATGATGATCGCGCCGCACAGGCCGAAGGCGCCGAGCGAGAAGCCGATCTGTTGCTGGTTCCAGCCATAGCGGTAGTTGGAGACGAACGCCCACACCGCCGGATACATCATGTGGCCGAGCGTCATCAGGAAGAACACCAGCCCGATCCAGCCGATGCCCGGATAATTGCGCATCTGGATCAGCGTGCCGACCGGATTGGCGCGCTTCCACTCGAAGGGCCGACGGTGCTTTTCGTCCAGCGTTTCCGGCAGGAACACCATCGCGATCAGGAAATTCACGAAGGCAAGCGCGGCGGCGAAATAGAACGGCACACGCGGCCCGAACGTGCCGAGCACCCCGCCCAGCACCGGGCCAATGACGAAGCCGACGCCGAAGGCGATGCCGAGCAGGCCGAAATTCTTCGCCCGGTTCTCGTCGTTCGAGATATCGGCGATGAAGGCCGATGTCGTCGAATAGCTGGCGCCGGAAATGCCGGCGAGCACGCGGCCGATGAACAGCATCGGATAGGACCAGGCAATGGCGCAGATCAGATTGTCGATGGAGAAGGTCAGCACCGAGGCGAGCAGGACCGGCCGGCGCCCGAAGCGGTCGCTCAACCCGCCGATGATCGGCGCGAAGAAGAACTGCATCGCCGCATAGACGAAAAACAGCCAGCCGCCCTCGATGGCGGCCTCGCTGACGCTGACGCCGCTCAGTTCCTCCAGATAGGCCGGCAGCACCGGCATGATGATGCCGAAGCCGATGATGTCGAGCAAAAGCGTCGTGAAAACGAGCGCAAGGCCCCGCTTGGCGGTTTCCGGGTCGATCATGGCGACAAGCTCCTCCATCCGCCCTGGGGCACGGCGGGACGGACCTTATAGGCGAGGTCAGCGATGAGAACAATCCGCGAACGAACGCAAATGCCTTATGCTGACACCACTTGCCAGCTGGCACGGATCACGGACTGTCTCGGAAAATGAAGCGGCAGTGCCACCTCAGATCGGACCACTCATCGTATTGCAGTCGGACAGCTTGCCGCTCTTGAAGCCCCGCGCCAGCCAGGTCTGCCGCTGCTGCGAAGTGCCATGGTTGAAACTTTCCGGCACGACATAGCCCTGCATCTTCTTCTGCAGCGTATCGTCGCCGATCTGCTTGGCCGCGTTCAACGCGCTTTCGATGTCGCCCTGCTCCAAAATGCCCTTCTGCTGGGTGAAATGCGCCCACACCCCGGCGAAGCAATCGGCCTGAAGCTCGATGCGCACCGACAGCTGGTTGGCGTCGACTTCGCTCATGCCCTGCCGCATCTGGTTGAACTTGCCCATGATGCCGGTGAGGTTCTGCACGTGATGACCGATCTCATGCGCCACCACATAGGCGCGCGCGAACTCGCCGGAAGCGCCGAATTGCTGGTCGAGCTGCTGGAAGAAGGTCATGTCGAGATAGACCTTGTGATCGCCCGGGCAGTAGAACGGCCCGGCCGCCGCCGAAGCGAAACCGCAAGCCGAACGAACCTGGCCGCTGAACAGCACCAGCCTGGGGTCCTCGTAGGTCAACCCCTGGGATTTGAAAATGCCGGTCCAGGTGTCCTCGGTATCGGCAAGCACGGTCGCGACGAACTGCTTCATCTCGTCATTGGCGGGCGCGTTGCCATTGTCCTGTGTCTCGGTGATCTGGCCGCCGCCGCCCGGCAGCAAGCCGCCGTCGCCGCCACCCAGGATCTGCGACGGGTCGAAGCCGAAATACCATCCCGCGAGCACAACCAGGACGACCAGGAGGATGCTGCCGCCACCGCCGGTGCGGCCGCCGATCGGGACGCGGAACTGACCGCCGCCACCCAATCCGCCGCCACCGCCGCTGTCGCTGCGCTCGTCCTCGATGTTGTCGCTCTGACGACGGCCTCTCCAAAGCATGGCAACTCCTCGCAATGCGAATGTCCTGGAGGGGCTGGCCCGCGACCGCCCCGTGCTGACAACTATCGCAACGGCCAGCCCAAGTCACAGAATTTTTCGCGCCCGAAAAATGCGCGGGCCGGAGGAAACTCCGATCGGCTGGTTAATTTCCACTCCCGATAAACCGGCTGAAAACCTCAGCTTTTCTGCTTGGCGCCGGCGCTCTTGCCGTCCGAACTTTTCGACCGTTCCTCGAAACGTGCAGCGCCCTTCTTCAGCGGATGGCCGGTCTCGGCTTCGGTCTTGCGCTCGTCTCCGGCGGCGGCCTGCCGCAATTCCCTGGCCGCCTGCCTTCCCTTGGCGGTCGGTGCCTGTTCGATGCCCATTGCTTCCTCCCTAAGCGCGATAATCGCGGGATGTGGAAAGTAATGCGGCGAAGATCAGTCGGTTCCGCTCTCAAGCGCTCGGATGGATCGAGCTCTACGCCTGGCGATGCGTCATCGCCCGGCGGAAAGCGTCCAGCGTTTCGGCGCTGACATGGTGCTCGATGCCTTCGGCGTCGATGCGCGCCGTCTCGGCGCTGACGCCCAGCGAGCGCAGGAAGGCTTCCACTGTCTGGTGGCGGATGCGGCTTTCCTCCGCGACCTTGCGGCCGGTCTCGGTCAGGAACACGCCGCGATAGGGCTTTCGCGAGACCAGCCCGTCGGCGCAGAGCCTGGTCAGCATCTTGGCAACCGTCGGCTGCGCAACGCCGAGCCTTGCCGCGATATCCACCTGCCGCGCCTCGTTGCCGTCCTCGATCAGGTCGGCGATCAGCTCGACATAGTCTTCGACCAGCGCGCTGCGGCGCGCCTGGCGCTGCTGCCGGAATCCTTCCGAATGGATTTCGGCATCGGGAAGCGGCTCCTCGCGTCGAACTGGTTTGTTCCTAAGCGCCAATATGCGCTCCTCCTGAATCGGGATCGCATCCATAGCACGAAACCCCTGATGACCCGGCCGTTTATTTGCATTCCCGCGCGGGCGCAACCGGCGTTTCCGCCGCCCGCCCTGGAACTTGCTCTCGCGGATCACGAAAGCATGATCAATGAAATATAGCATATTGCATAATGTTGAGCTGTGGCATAGATAAGGGGCACGTTCGACAATTCCAGCGGAAATCCCATGTCCGATGCCGATGCAGCAACCGTAGCCCGACCCGCATGGCGATTCGACAGGCCGGACGACGAGCAGCCCAGCCTGCGCGAGGTGAACGCCTCGATCGCGGTGCCGCGGACCGGCGTCTGGTTCCGCCGCCTGTTTGCCTTCATGGGGCCGGGCTACATGGTTTCGGTCGGCTATATGGACCCCGGCAACTGGGCGACGGACCTCGCCGGTGGCGCGCAGTTCGGCTACACGCTGCTTTTCGTCATCATGCTGTCGAACCTGATGGCGATCCTGCTGCAGGCGCTCGCCGCCCGCCTCGGCATCGCCACCAGCCGCGACCTCGCCCAGGCTTGCCGCGCCTATTATCCTCGCCCTGTCAACCTCGTGCTCTGGATCGCCTGCGAGCTGGCGATCATCGCCTGCGACCTCGCCGAGGTCATCGGCACCGCGATCGCGCTGCAGCTTCTGTTCGGAATTCCGTTGATCGGCGGCGCCATCCTCACCGCGCTCGACGCCTTCCTGGTGCTGCTGCTGATGAACAGGGGCTTCCGCTATCTCGAGGCCTTCGTCGTCGCGCTGCTGATCATCATCTTCGGCTGCTTTGCCATCCAGATCTTCGTCGCCGCACCGCCGGCCGGCACCATCCTGCATTCGATGTTCGTGCCGTCATCCGAAATCGTCGCCAATCCGGCGATGCTCTACATCGCCATCGGCATCATCGGCGCCACGGTCATGCCGCATAACCTTTATCTGCATTCCTCGATCGTGCAGACCCGCGCCTATGAACGCACCGAGACCGGCAAGCGTGACGCTATCAAATGGGCGACGACGGATTCGACGATCGCGCTGATCCTGGCGCTGTTCGTCAACGCTTCGATCCTGATCGTCGCGGCAGTCGCCTTCCACAACACCGGGCATCACGACGTCGCAGAGATCGGCCAGGCCTTCGAGCTGCTGTCGCCGCTTCTCGGCCTCAGCATCGCCTCGATCCTGTTCGCTGTCGCGCTGCTCGCCTCCGGCCTCAACTCGACGGTCACCGCCACGCTCGCCGGCCAGATTGTCATGGAGGGCTTCCTGCGCCTGCGCATCCCGCAATGGGCGCGGCGCCTGCTGACGCGCGGCATCGCCATCGTCCCGGTGGTGGTCGTTACCGCGCTTTACGGCGAGAAAGGCACGGCCGAGCTGCTTGTGTTCAGCCAGGTGGTGCTGTCGATGCAACTGCCCTTCGCGGTCATCCCGCTGGTGCAGTTCGTGTCGGACAAGAAGAAGATGGGCAGTTTCGCCATACCGCGCGGCGTTGCAGCGCTGGCCTGGGTGGTGGCGGCCGTCATCCTCGTTCTCAACTTCAAGCTGCTCTACGATACCTTCGCCGGCTGATCGCGACATTCCAGCCGCGCGCGCTATCTTGGCGCTATGTCAGAACCGGACGAAGCCCGCAGATTCTATGCCAGGCTGATGGCCGCGCAGGCGCGGTCGGCCGATCCGCGCATCGAGGAGGTCTTCGCCGCGGTACCGCGTGAGGCCTTTCTCGGCCAGGGACCATGGACCGTCTTTGCCGGAGAAGGCCGGTTCGAGACGCCGAGCGCCGATCCGACCTACATCTATCAGAACGTGCTCGTCGTGCTCGATGCCGACAAGGGCATCAACAATGGCGAGCCGCTCCTGCACACCATGTGGCTCGGCAAGGTCGAGCCGAAGCCGGGCGAGGCCGTCACGCATATCGGCGCCGGCACCGGCTATTACACGGCGCTGCTGTCTAAGCTGGTCGAGCCGGGCGGCAGCGTCACCGCCTTCGAGATCGAGGCCGATCTTGCCGCGCGCGCCAAAGCGAACCTTGCGGCTTACGACAATGTCGAAATCGTCCAGGCCGACGCCGTCGCCAATCCGCTGCCCCCCTCCGACATCATCTATGTCAATGCCGGCGTCGTCGCCCCGCCCGCCGCATGGTTGGGAGCGCTGACGCCCGGCGGCCGCATGATCTTTCCGTGGCGTCCCTCCGAAACCGTCGGCCTCGCGGTCCTCATAACCCGCCTGGAAAATGGCTTCGCGTGCCGGCCCTTCATGGGCTCGTGGTTCATCCCTTGCGTCGGCGCCTCCACTGTAGAGCCTAGCGCGAAAATACCGACCCGCGAGCGCGCCGCGCGCACCCGCTCGATCTGGCTGAGAAAAGACAAGGCGCCCGACCGCACCGCCACCGCCGTCTTCGGCGATGTCTGGTTCTCGTCACGCACCATTCGCGCTGACAACACGCGGTAGAAATTCGCGGGGCCGTGTCGGAAAGCGGCCTTGCCGTTCGTCCTTAGCTCGAAATCCCGCCGTGACGGGCGCGGGCCAGCCAAAGGGAGAAAGACTATGCGCAAGATCATCGCCGCCACCTTCGTCAGCCTCGACGGCGTCATGCAGGCGCCGGGCGGACCGGAAGAGGACCCGGTCGGCGGCTTCGAATTCGGCGGCTGGACGTTCCACTACTTCGACGAGGTCGCGGGCACGGCAATGGAGGAACTGTTCTCCAACCCCTTCGACCTGCTGCTCGGCCGCAGAACCTACGACATCTTCGCCGCCTACTGGCCGTATCAGAAGGATTCGATCGCCGACGTCTTCAACCCCACGACCAAATATGTGGCCACGCATCGGCCCGATTCTCTGACCTGGCAGAACACCCAGTCGCTCGGCCCCGATATCGTTGCCAGGCTTAAGGAGATCAAGCAGGAAGACGGGCCCGACCTGCTCATCCAGGGCTCCGGCGATCTCATCAAGACCCTGCTTGCCAACCGGCTGATCGACGAGATCCGGCTGATGATCTTCCCGTTGCTTCTGGGCAAAGGCAAGCGGCTGTTCGGCGACAACGCGGTCCCGGCAGCCTTCAAGCTCGTCAAATCCCAGGCTACCACCACCGGCGTCATCATGGCGACCTATGAGCGCGCGGGCGAAATCCGCACGGGCTCGTTTGCCCAGCAGGAGCCTTCGCAAGCCGAGCTCGAACGGCGCAGGACCTGGAAGTAGCGTCCAGGCTTGTTTCCTCTCCCCCGCCAATGCGGGCGAGAGGAAAAGAAAGTATGCTCACGCCGCCTGGCGATGGCGCGCCAGACCCTCGCGGATGTGGCTGCCAAAAGCCTTTGCCGCTGGCGCGGTGGCATGCTTTGGCAGGTGCAGGTTGACGGAGAAATTCGGCAGCGGCGGAAGACCGGCATCGGACAGGATGTCGAGATCAGCCGGCACGGTCGAGGCAAGCCAGGTGGTCACGGCAAGGTCGGAGCGCACCGTCGCGGTCGTCGCATCGATGTTGCCGTTCTCGAACACCGTGCGCCAGTCGAGCCCATGCTCGGCAAGTGCCGCCAGCACCGCCGGGCGGAAGGCGCAGGTGTCGGCGACGATCGAAACCGGCAGCGGCCGTTTCAGGCGTGCCGCGCCGCCTTTGGCGCCCACCCAGACCAGCCGGTCGACGAGCAGGCATTCGCCGGCGCTGCGGCCGACGCGCTCCTCGATGACGGCAAGGTCGATCGTGCCCGCCGCCAGGGCCGCCGCGAGCTCCGGCGACGAGGCGCAGACCAGCGAGATCTCCACCTGCGGATAGGC
Organism: Mesorhizobium sp. M2A.F.Ca.ET.042.01.1.1; assembly: GCF_003997405.1. Lineage (NCBI taxonomy): Bacteria > Pseudomonadati > Pseudomonadota > Alphaproteobacteria > Hyphomicrobiales > Phyllobacteriaceae > Mesorhizobium > Mesorhizobium sp. M2A.F.Ca.ET.042.01.1.1. Next base: position 3,275 of record NZ_RZRX01000242.1, on the reverse strand, counting down.
TTCGGCATAGGCTTTCAGCACGGGCGCCAGCAGCGTGCCGACGAGATCGTAAGGCACGCCGATCCGCACCTGTCCGGCAACCACCCCACCCCTGATTTCGGCGAGGATCTCGTCATTGAGCTGCAACAGGCGCCTGGCCTTGTCGAGCAGCCGCTCGCCGGAACGGGTCAGCTTCAGACCGCGGCGGTCGCGCTCGAACAGGCTTTGCCCCAGCACATCTTCCAGCCGTTTGATCTGTTGGCTGACGGCGCCTTGCGTCAGGTGGAGCGCATTGGCCGCCGCCGTCATGCTGGCCTTGTCGGCTGTCATGACGAAGGTGCGGATGAGGGTCGTGTCGAGATCGCGGATCATGGCTTCCATAATATTCTCTAATGCAAACCATATCAAACATTGCATTTACTGATGCCGCGAAGCGCATAAGCATGCCGGCTTCTCGACTGGGAAGCCCGCATGTCCGAAACCATCATCCCGCTGGTCCTGTTCGCGCTGATCTCGACCTCGACGCCCGGCATCGCCACGACATTGTCGACCGCCTCCGGCGCCCAATTCGGCTTTCGCCGCTCGGTGCCGCTGATGGCCGGCAGCGCGGCCGGGCTGGCTGGACTTTTAGCCGCCGTGCCATCACTCCAGCTCGCGATGAAGATAGCGGGCTCGCTCTATCTGATCTGGCTGGCCATCAAGATCGGCCGCAGCGGTCCGCCCAACCTCGACATCAGCATGGCCAGGCCGAACAGCTTTTTCGGCGGCGCCGGCATCCAATGGATGAACCCCAAGGGCTGGGCGATGGGGCTGGGCGCCGCCGCGTCCTTCGCGGCACTGGCGGATGGTCCGCTGCAACTCGCGCTGCTGCTCGGCGCAGTCTTCGGCCTGGCCGCAGCCCTCTCGCTGTCGCTGTGGTGTGTGGCGGGAACTCTGCTTGCCCGCCTGCTCAAGACGGAGCGCCAGTGGCGGGCGCTCAACGTCGTGCTCGGCCTGCTGCTGGCCGCCTCCATCCTGCAGATGTGGCGGCCAGCTTCATAGAGGTCAGACCGCGTAGCGCGCCGCCGGCTTGCCGGAGAACAGGCTGCCGAAGAACTGGTCCCTGGCGCCGAGATAGGTCGTCAGCCCGGCCGCGTCGGCAAGGCCGGGCGCGGTGACTGTCTCGCCCTGGGCGAAGCCGGCAAGTGCCGCGTCGACCAGATCCTCGGCGCTCATGATCCAGTCCGGATTGATCCTGTCGAGGCTGATTCCGGAGACGTCCCACAATTCGGTGCGGATCGGCCCGGGCACGACGGACTGGACTTTCACTTCGGTGCCGGCGACTTCCTTCTGCAGCGCTTCCGTGAAGTTGGCGACATAGGCCTTGGTGCCGCTGTAGATGCCGCCGACCGCGATGCCATAGGCAACGACCGAGGCGATGTTGATGATCCCGCCGCGATTGCGCTTGAGCAGATCCGGCAACACCGCGCGGGTCAGCCTGGTCAGCGCAATGACATTGACCTTGATCATGCGCTCCGCCGTGTCGGCATCGGCGTCGGCGATCGTTTCCAGGCCGGCCACGCCGGCATTGTTGATCAGCAGCGTCACGCTGTCATCCGTCGCGACCGCCTGCTCTACGCGGCGCAGATCGGCGTCGACGGAGAGATCGGCGACGATCGTCTGAACCTTGCGGCCATAGGCATAGGCGAGCCTGTCGGCCACCTCCTGCAACCGGTCGGCGCGGCGCGCCACCAGCACTAGATCGTAGCCCTGCCCTGCCAGCCGGTCAGCATAGACCGCGCCGATGCCTGAGGACGCGCCGGTGATGACGGCCGTGCCCTTGTTGTCCTTCGTGCTCATTGTCCTATTCCTTTGTTCGCTTCGCTGGTTCGGCGCCGATGGTCAGTTCATCCGCCGAGCCTGATTTGGATTGGTGGCATATGCCACTTTTGCCGAAGTAGGTATATGCCACTATCTTGTCAACGGCAGCGGCAAAAACTATTTCTGCGGCAGGCTGGCGCGTCTTTGCGCCGGCAAGGAGTGATCATGACCGAAGCTCGAAAGCCCGGATTCAGCGACTGCAACAACGCCACGCTGCGCCGCGCCGCGCGCAGCCTCGGCCGCTTCTATGACGACGCGCTGGGACCAACAGGTCTGAAGAGCACGCAGTTCGGTATGCTCTTCCAGATCCACATCAGCGATGAGCCGGCGATGGGCGCCATCGCCGAGGCGCTGATCATGGACCTCTCGGCGCTCGGCCACACGCTGAAGCCGCTGATCCGCGACGGCTATGTCGAGACCTTTCCGGACAAGGACGACCGCCGCGTCAAGCGCGTGCGGCTGACGCCACGAGGCCAGGCCAAGCTCGACGAGGCGCTCAAGCTCTGGAGCGTCGCCCAGCGGCAATTCGAGGAGAAGCTCGGCGCGGAGCAGGCGGCCAAGCTGCGCGCGGCGCTGGATGTGGTGGCCGATCTCGATCTGGAAATGCCAGCGGCCGCCTCCTCGAACTGAGAAAGCGGCCGCCGATCAATTCTTCAGCTGTGAAGACGTGCTGACTCAGGTCAGGCCGGACTCACCTGAATATCGGCACGTCTTACTCCGCGGGCATCGCCACGGGCCGGGCAAACATCCGCCCCGCCAACACAATGCCAAGCCCGATGATCGGGAACACCGCGGCGATGAGGCCGAGATCGGCCGGCGCGCCGAAGCGCAGCACCGCGGCGCCAACCACCGCGCCCAAAGCGACGCCGAAATAGAGCGCTGAAGCGTTGAGCGACAGCACGATCGGCGCGGCGTCGGGCGCGATCTTGAGGATGCGGCTCGCCTGCGCCGGCGGGAAGGCCCAGCCGACAATGCCCCACGGCACCATCATGGCCATCAGCGCCGGTCCGGCGATCGAATGCGGCAGGAAGGTCGGGACCAGCGAGAGGGTGACGAGCATCGCGGCCGACAGTGTCAGCGACCAGGCGACGGTGCGGGTCGCGCCGAAGCGGTCGGCGGCTTGGCCGCCGGCGATGTTGCCAATGACGGCGCCGACGCCAAAGGCGAGCAGCATGCCAGGCAGCGCGATCGGCGAGAGCCCGCCCCCCTGAATGGCCAAAGGCGCGATGAAGGCGAAGACGGTGAAGGCGCCGACCAGCGCAAGCACCGTCGTCAAAAGGATCGGCATCACGCCGGGGCGCAGCGCCGCAGCCAGCCTGCGCTTCAGCGGCAGCCTGGTGCCGATGATGCCGCGTGGCAGCCGCCACCAAAGGATCGCGCCCGACAGCGCGCCGAGCGCGGCGATGGCGAAGAACGTGCCGCGCCAGCCGGCAACC
>NZ_RZRX01000241.1:0-9993 GCF_003997405.1 Mesorhizobium sp. M2A.F.Ca.ET.042.01.1.1 | reverse complement strand
GCGCATAGCGCTACCAGCGCCAGGCCCGCCGAAGAGGCAAGGCCGGCAAGCGAGCCCGTCGCCAGCGAGCCGGCGCCGATAGCCAGCGAAGCGCCCGGCGAGCCCGTTGCTGCCGACGCGAACAACTGATCGAAACACCATTCCAGGCTTTGAGACGGCGGAGAGCAATCTCCGCCGTTTTCGTTCGTGCGCAGCTGGAATATTCTGCTTTGATCGACATCAAGGCGTCTTGAGGGACCGCACCCCATACACCATATCTCGGCTGAACAGGGCTCGGCTCCTATGAGCGGGTCCGTCACCGCAATCTGATCCGGTGCCGCAAAGCGGGCCGGTGACGGAAGGAGACAGATATGAATCTTGAAAAATACTCGGAGCGCGTGCGCGGCTTCATCCAGTCCGCGCAGACCATGGCGCTCTCGCGCAACCATCAGCAATTCACGCCTGAACATATGCTGAAGGTGCTCGTCGACGATGACGAGGGCCTTGCCGCGTCCCTGATCGAGCGCGCCGGCGGCAATGCCCGCGACGTCAAGCTCGGCGTCGAGACGGCACTCGAGGCAATGCCCAAGGTCGAAGGCGGCAATGGCCAGCTCTATCTTGCCCAGCCGCTCGCCAAGGTGTTCTCGACCGCCGAGGACCTGGCCAAGAAGGCCGGCGACAGCTTCGTCACCGTCGAGCGGCTGTTGCAGGCGCTCGTCATGGAGAAGTCGGCCAAGACAGCCGACATCCTGTCCAAGGCCGGCGTCACCGCGCAGGCGCTCAACCAGGCCATCAATGATATCCGCAAGGGTCGCACCGCCGATTCGGCGAGTGCCGAGCAGGGTTATGACGCGCTGAAGAAATACGCGCGTGACCTGACGGCCGATGCCCGCGCGGGCAAGCTCGATCCGGTCATCGGCCGCGACGACGAGATCCGCCGCACCATCCAGGTGCTGTCGCGGCGCACCAAGAACAACCCCGTGCTGATCGGCGAGCCGGGCGTCGGCAAGACGGCGATCGCCGAGGGCCTGGCGCTGCGCATCGTCAATGGCGACGTGCCGGAATCGCTGAAGGACAAGCAGTTGATGGCGCTCGACATGGGCGCGCTGATTGCCGGCGCGAAATATCGCGGCGAGTTCGAGGAGCGGCTGAAGGCCGTGCTCAACGAGGTCACCTCGGCCAGCGGCAACATCATCCTGTTCATCGACGAGATGCACACGCTGGTCGGCGCCGGCAAGGCCGACGGCGCTATGGACGCGTCGAACCTGTTGAAGCCCGCGCTGGCGCGCGGCGAGTTGCACTGCGTCGGCGCGACCACGCTCGACGAATACCGCAAGCATGTCGAGAAGGATCCCGCCCTTGCCCGCCGTTTTCAGCCCGTCTTCGTCGACGAGCCGACCGTGGAGGACACGGTTTCGATCCTGCGCGGCCTGAAGGAGAAATACGAGCAGCACCACAAGGTGCGCATCTCCGATTCGGCGCTGGTGTCGGCGGCGACGCTTTCCAACCGCTACATCGCCGACCGCTTCCTGCCAGACAAGGCGATCGATCTGATCGACGAGGCGGCGTCGCGGCTGCGCATGCAGGTCGATTCCAAGCCAGAGGCGCTGGACGAGGTCGACCGCCGCATCATGCAGCTGAAGATCGAGCGCGAGGCGCTGAAGGTCGAGAAGGACGAGGCTTCGAAGGACCGGCTTGCCCGGCTGGAGAAGGAACTCGCCGGCCTGGAAGAGGAGTCCACCGAGCTCACCTCGAAATGGCAAGCCGAGAAGCAGAAGCTCGGGCTCGCCGCCGACCTCAAGAAGCAGCTCGACGAGATGCGCAACGAATTGGCGATCGCGCAGCGCAAGGGCGAGTTCCAGCGCGCCGGCGAGCTTGCCTACGGCAAGATCCCGGAACTGGAGAAGAAGCTCAAGGAAGCCGAGGCCCAGGACGGCAAGGCCGGCATGGTGGAAGAGGTGGTCACCCCTGACCATGTCGCGCATGTCGTGTCGCGCTGGACCGGCATTCCGGTCGACAAGATGCTGGAAGGGCAGCGCGAGAAGCTGCTGCGCATGGAAGACGAGATCGGCAAGCGCGTCGTCGGCCAGGGCGAAGCCGTGCAGGCGGTGTCCAAGGCTGTTCGGCGCGCCCGCGCCGGCCTGCAGGATCCGAACCGGCCGATCGGCTCGTTCATGTTCCTCGGGCCGACCGGCGTCGGCAAGACCGAGCTCACCAAGGCGCTGGCAAGCTTCCTGTTCGACGACGAGACGGCGCTGGTGCGCATTGACATGTCGGAGTTCATGGAGAAGCACTCCGTCGCCCGGCTGATCGGCGCGCCTCCCGGCTATGTCGGCTATGAGGAAGGCGGCGCGCTGACCGAAGCGGTGCGGCGCCGGCCCTATCAGGTCGTGCTGTTCGACGAGATCGAGAAGGCGCATCCGGATGTGTTCAACGTGCTCCTGCAGGTGCTCGATGACGGCCGCCTGACCGACGGTCAGGGCCGCACGGTCGACTTCCGCAACACGCTGATCATCATGACGTCCAATCTCGGAGCCGAATACCTGGTCAGCCTCAGCGACGACCAGGATGTCGATGCCGTGCGTGACGAGGTGATGAGCGTGGTGAAAGCCTCGTTCCGGCCGGAGTTCCTCAACCGCGTCGACGAGGTGATCCTGTTCCACCGGCTGCGTCGGCAGGACATGGACCGCATCGTCGAGATCCAGCTCAAGCGGCTGGAGAACCTGCTCGTCGACCGCAAGATCACGCTGTCGCTCGATCACGACGCGATCGAGTGGCTGGCCTCGAAGGGCTACGACCCGGCCTATGGCGCCCGGCCGCTGAAACGGGTGATGCAGAAGGAGCTGCAGGACCCGCTGGCGGAGAAGATCCTGCTCGGCGAGATCCTCGACGGTTCGACCGTCAAAGTCACGGCGGGTTCCGACCGGTTGAACTTCCGCTCGAAGCCGACGGTGGTGGCGACGGAAGCCGCCGCCTGATCTCCGGCAAGTTGGAATGAACAAGCGCGTCGCACCGAACCGGTGCGGCGCGCTTTGTTATTTTCGGGGACTGCGCATAATCGGCTGCCGATTCGGATGACCGGGAAGGACTCGATGAAGCTCGACGATTACAACGGCTTCTGCGCTTCATTGCCCGCCACGACGCATGTCGTCCAATGGGGCGGCGCCCATGTCTGGAAGGTCGGCGGCAAGGTGTTCGCCATCGGCGGCTGGAACGACGGCGGCGAGCTTTTCGTCACCTTCAAATGTTCCGAGATGGCCTATGACGTGCTCAAGGATCAGCCGGGCTGCCGGCCGGCGCCCTATCTCGCTTCGCGCGGCATGAAATGGATCCAGCGTCAGACAAGCCAAAGCATGGATGATGCGGCGCTCAAGGACTATCTGCGCGAAAGCCACCGCCTGGTCGTGCTGAAGCTGACCAGACAGGCACGCAAGCAATTGGGGCTCGCGCAGACTGGCTAATGTTCGTCAAGGTACTGGAAATCCGCCATCTTCATGCCCGGTTCATGTTGGAACCTTAACTTGGGTAACTGGTTTGCTGGCGAAGATTCGCCCGTCAGAAGCCAGAGTCGACCGGAGAGCTTGACCCCCATGCTGCGCTTGATCTTTTCCCTTTCGGCACTCGCGGCCGGGCTGGCGTCTTCCGGCGCGTTCGCCGCGCCGAGCGCGGATGGCCCGCAAGGCGTGCGCCCGGCTGAGCGCGGCGCGCTGATGCTGGCCCAGGAAGGCAATATCGATATCTATTACGACGCCAGGGGCAATCGGGTGCTGGTCGATGCCGACACCGGCAAGGTCATCGCCATCCAGCCGCCGGGGAGCAGGCTCGACCGCCGCGCGCTTCGCCGGCAGATGCGCATGCAGGAGCTCGGCCGCGCGCCGGCCGAGGATGACGACCGCTACTATCTCGACAATCCCGAGGACATGGCCCGCTTCCGCCGGCGGCAGCTGGAGGAGAACGGCCGGGTCATCCCGCCGCCGGCCGACGAATACGATCCCAACAGCGGCGACAATTCCGTCGATGCTTATCCGCCGGCGCCCAACAATGACGAAGGCTACGCCACCACCTATCCGGAAGAGCCGAAGTCCAACACCATCAAGCGCCAGCCGCTGAACGAGGCGTCGATCGACCCGGAGCAGCCGGGCCAGGGCGAGGTGCTGCAGACCAATCCGGAGGCCTCGTTGCCGCCGAACACGGGCGGTAAGGCCAGTGTCGATCCGTCGCTGTCGCTCGGGGTGCGTCAGGATGTCGCCGCGCTGCAGGTGCTGCTCGATCGCGGCGGCGCCTCGCCGGGCGTGATCGATGGGCGCTTCGGCTCCAATGTCGACAAGGCGCTGGCCGCCTATAACGAAATAAACGGCACCAATCTCAAATCGACCGATGCGGTCGGCATCCAGGCGGCGCTCGCCCAGTCGGGCGGCGACGCCTTCGCTTCCTACACGATCACGCCGGAAGATGTCGCCGGCCCGTATGTCGCCTCGATCCCCGAGGACTACAGCCAGAAGGCCAAGCTCGACTGCATGTGCTACACCTCGGTCACCGAGGCGCTGGCCGAGCGCTTCCACATGGACGAGACCTATCTGAAGTCGATCAACAAGGGGATCGACTTCAATCGCCCCGGCACGATGATCAAGGTCGCCAATTTCGGCAAGCTGGTCTCGACGCCGGTGACGCGCATCGTCGCCGACAAGACCAAGAAGGAAGTCTACGCCTATGATGGCAGCGGCAAGCTGGTCGCGGCCTATCCGGCCACCATCGGCTCGGCCGACACGCCGTCGCCCACCGGCATCCATGCCGTCTCGCGCATCGCGCTCGACCCGAACTACACCTACAACCCCAACATCAATTTCAAGCAGGGCCAGAACGACAAGATCCTGACGGTCCCGCCGGGGCCGAACGGTCCGGTCGGCTCGGTGTGGATCGCGCTCGACAAGCCGACCTATGGCATTCACGGCACGCCCGATCCCTCCAAGATCGGCAAGACCGAGAGCCATGGCTGCGTGCGCCTGACCAACTGGGATGCGCGCGAGCTTGCCAAGCTGGTGTCGCCGGGCGTCACGGTGGAGTTCGTCGGCGGACCAACAATCGCGGAGATCGGCGGAACCTCAACCGATGAGTTTACGCAGCAGTGAGGCGCGCGGCGCGGCGGCATAGATGAGCTGCACCAGCAGAATGAAGCCGATGCTGAGCAGCGGCGTGATCAGACACAGCGCCGCGCCGACCCCCCACAGGGCCTGCGCCTTGACGATGCGATTGTAGACGGCGCGTCGCGTCTCCGCGTCGACGTCCTCGGCGATCATGCCGTTCCTGTCGGCATACCACCAACTGGCGAACAGCGTCGCGCCCAGCATCAGCAGGTTCAGCCAGTAGACCAGCACCGCGATCCTGAACTCGAGGAAATCGGCCAGCAGGTCGGTCGAGAAGGGCAATAGCGCGATAAAGGCAAGAAAGCACAGGTTGAGCGTCGCCAGCCTGCGGTCCGACTTGGCGATCAGGCCATGCTGCGCCTGCTGGCCGAACCAGAAGATGGTGAGCGTCAGGAAACTCAGCGCATAGGTCAGAAAGCGTGGCGCGAGCGCGAGGATCGCTCCGAGCAGTTCGCCTTCCGAATGCACCGCCTCATGCGCCGGCACCCTGATCTCCAGCACGATCAGGGTCAGCGCGATGGCGAAAACGCCGTCGGTTATGCCGACGATGCGCCCGCGTCCTTCCGCCGACGGTTCGAGCGGTCGCTTCATGGCTCCCCCCTACACGCAATGCTGGAACCTAGCACGCGATCGGCGGTTTGCCTTCAAGATTGCCGCTCACCTCGCCACCCGGCCAGTGCCATCTGGTTTCAAGAACACAATTGCTCTGGCTCGTTGTTGCAATCATTCCGCAGGGCTAAGCAGGGATTTATGTCATCCGCGAACGAAACCACCGCCGATTCGCATTCGCCCGCGCGGGCGAACGGCACGTTCTGTCCCCAGACGCAACGCAAATTCGTGCTGGTGTCGGCAATCCTCGCCTCGGCGCTCGGCTTCATCGACGGCTCGATCCTGGCGATCGCCATGCCGGCGCTGCGCGCCGACCTCGACGCCAGCCTGGCGGAGGCGCAGTGGATCTCCAACGCCTATGCGCTGACGCTCTCGGCGCTCATCCTGGCTGGCGGCGCCGCAGGCGACCGGTTCGGGCTGCGGCGCGCCTTCGTGACCGGCATCGCGCTGTTCATCGCCGCCTCGCTCGCCTGCGCGGTGGCTCCCGACCCGGCCATTTTAATCGCCTTCCGCGCCATCCAGGGCATCGGCGCGGCGATCATGGTGCCGGGCAGCCTCGCCATCATCGCCAAAGCCTATCCGAAGAAGGAGCGCGGCCGAGCGATCGGCATCTGGGCCGCCGCTTCGGCGCTGACCACGGCGCTCGGCCCCGTTCTGGGCGGCTTCGTTTTGACGACGTTCGGCAACGGGGTCTGGCGCGCGATCTTCGCCATCAACCTGCCGCTTGGGCTGATCTCCATCTATCTGCTTTTGGCCAAGGTGCCGGCCGACAAACCGACCGAAAAACGCAGCCTCGACCTTGGGGGCGCCGCGCTGGCGACGCTTGCCTTCGGCCTGCTCGCCTATGGACTGACGGCCATGAATGCCGAAGGCGGCGGAATGCTGTCAACGCCCGCGATTGTTGCCGGTGTGGTCCTGCTCTTTGTCTTTATCGCTTATGAGCGCTGGCAGCGCGATCCGATGATCGATCTCGGCCTGTTCCGCATCCGCGCCTTTGCCGGCGCCAACTTGGCGACATTCTTCCTCTATTTCGCGCTGTCGGCCAATCTGTTCTACCTGCCGATGCTTCTGATCGCCGGCTGGAGGTTGAGCGAGGCCGAGGTCGGCTTCATCTTCCTGCCGTTGTCGGCATTGATCGCGCTTCTGTCCGGGCCGGTCGGCCAGTGGTCGGACCGGATCGGTCCGCGCTTTCCGATCGCTTGCGGCAGCATGGTCGTCGCCATCGCCTTCGCCGGCCTCGCTTTGCTCACGCATTTCGGCATCCACAATTTCTGGACCGGGACATTTCCGCTGATGGCGCTGATGGGGCTAGGCATGGCGCAAGTCGTGTCACCGTTGTCGACTGCGGTCATGACGTCCGTCGAGGACAAGGATACGGGCGCCGCGTCCGGCATCAACAATGCGGTCTCGCGCGTCGGCGGCCTGATCGCGGTGGCGGCGATGGGTTCGCTGGCGGCCTGGGTTTACGCGCGGATCATCGGCAATGCTTCCGGAGTGCCAGGTTTCGGCGAGCCGCCCGCTTCCGGGCTTGCGGCCAATCTCGACGCGGCCAGAGTGGCGGCAAGCGATTCGGCTTTCACCGCGGTCGCGGCGGTCACGGCGCTGCTTTGCGTGCTTTCTTCCCTTATCGCCTGGTTTACGGTTCCCGGACAGGCATCGCCTTGGCCGCGGCAGACAGACGAATCGCGCGATTAGAGCAATTCCATTGTGAGCGGTTAGGCCCGTCGACTTCGCCGTAGCCTTCCGTCTGGAATTGCGTGAAACAGGTGGAGCGGTTCCTGGAACTGCTCAGTTCGGAAGCTGCGAATCAGTCTTGGCGCTGGCGACCTTCAGCGAGTTGCCGTCTTCCTGCTTCAGAAGATCGTCGATGCGCTCGCGCTCTTTCTTGAAGGCCACGAGATCGTCACCCTTCAGCACCTTGCCGACCGGCAGGCGCACGCGCATTGAATCGACCTTGGTGCCGTTGACGATCAGCTCGTAGTGAAGATGCGGGCCCGTCGACAGGCCGGTCTGGCCGAGATAGCCGATGACCTGGCCTTGGCGGACATGGACGCCGGGCTCGATGCCTTTGGCAAAAGCGCTCTGGTGGTTGTACGACGTCTCGTAGCCATTGGCATGGCGGATGATGATCTGCTTGCCGTAGCCGCCGGCCCAGCCGGCCTTTTCCACGACGCCATTGCCGGCCGCGATGATGGGCGATCCGATCGGGGCAGCCCAGTCCGTGCCGGTGTGCATGCGCACATAGCCCAGAATCGGGTGACGGCGCGCGCCGAAGCCGGAGGTGAAGCGCCCGTTGGGCAGCGGGTTGCGCAGCAGGAACTGCTTGGCGCTCGAACCGTTCTCGTCGAAATAGTCGGTGCTGCCGTCCTGCATCTGGAAGCGATAGAAATTCCGCGTCTGCCCGCCGAAGGTCGCCGACACGTAGAGAAGCTCGGAATTGTCGGAGGTCTGGTCGTCGCCGTCGGGCTGCGAGAACAGGACCTCCAGTCGATCGGCCGGCGAAAGCCGCGACTGGAAATCGACGTCGGAAGCGAGAAGCTTGATCAGCTTCTGCGTCATCGCTTTCGACATGCCGTAGGAATAGGCGGTGCGATAGATGCCGTCATAGACATTGGGCAGGTTGCCGCGCACCACCACGGGCTGCGAATCATCGAAGGCGGTCAAAAGCTCGGGATTTGGCTCCGGCTCCTGGGCCGGCACATACTGGCCGCGGTCGTCAAGCGCGATGGTGACGATATGCGTGGTCTTGTCATATACGCTGGTGCGCACGACCTTGGCGATGTCGCCGCGTACTTCGAGGCCGACACGCAGCACCGTTCCGGCCTTGAGCGCCGTGGTGTTCAACAGCTTGCCGATCGCCTCCGCCATGCCGGTGGCGTCAGCGCCGGTGTAGCCCGAATCGGCATAGGCCTCGGCGATATCGGTATCCTCGGTGAAGGGAATGATTTCCTCGGCGAAGGCCGGCGTCTGGTCGTCCAGCGTGGCGCGCGGCGCCACCGAAACGTTTTCCTGGGTGATCTTCACGTCGTAGGAACCGGCCATCGATTCGGCGAAGGCGTCGCCGAATCGCTGCGGATCGACATAATGCAGCGCCGCCACCTGGACGGCGCCGTCGCTCAAGCCGTTGCTGGCATCGCGAACCACCTTTTCCACCTCGTCGGCCGACAGGTCGCTTTTTTCGTCGAATGAAGCCGTCTCGATCGGGAAATCGACCGTCTTGAGGCTCATTTCGCTCTCGACCTTGGCGCCGTAGATCTGCGCGGCGGCCGCGGTGGCCGTTGCCGGCTGGGCGTTGTCGTCGCTGTCGTCGCCGAACACCTGCAACGGGTCGAAGGGCGGATAGGGGCGGTTGGTGGTGTGGCCGGCGGCCAAGGCCATCTTGATCTGCACGAAAGGCATGGTGTGGATAACGTCGCGGTCGCCGACCTTGGTGACCATCGACACTTCCATGCGCCGCCGGTCCTTTGCCCGGGCGATCTGGCGGGGTGCCACCAGCCTGGTGGTCTTTGCCTGCTCGCCGGAATCATCGCCGCCGCTGGCAAGACCGATGAGCTCGGCGATTTCCGGTGGGGTGGCGAGTTGCTGGCGCCCGTCGAGCGCCGCAAATAATGCCACGCCCATCAACACGCTCGAGGTCACACCGGTGAGGAAGGTACCCGACAGCCAGCGCGCCGATACCTCGCGGCGGTCAGGCGGACCGCTGCGGCCGTCCGCGATCAGCGGCGGCTCGTTGCCGAGTTCGGCTATGACCTCTTCGGTGTCCGGCATCCAGAAAGGCTGCTTCTTCCCCAGGCGAAACGGCTTGTCGTTCTCGTTGCGGCCATGACATTTGCCTGTCACGGCCGTTGAAGTCAACGAAGCGGCAAGTCGGCCGATATCCCCAATGATGCGTCTCTTGCGAGACGGCGCTCTTGTCGTCTGTCGCGGTCGTCTGTTTCGGGGGCGCCTCACACATACGCGCGCGCCTTCCTTCTATGGGCTGGTTTCACGCCTTAATGCGGCGGCAATAGGGCCCGCTGTGGATGACCCAAGGGTTGCCGCTGGGGCAGTCGGCTATCGAAAAAGCGGGCTGAAAAATTCGTCGCAAAAAATTCAAAAAAGTTCGAAATCGGTGTTGACGCCCCGAGGGAGCTCCGACTATATACGCCCCACGAACGAGGGCGGTGCGCCGCTGGCGACGAAGAAGTTCGCTTCTAAATCTGCCCTCAAGCGAAATTCAAGAGAGCCGCGTGAGCGACACTCGGAGGGCCCCGGCGGCGAG
>NZ_RZRX01000240.1:0-10093 GCF_003997405.1 Mesorhizobium sp. M2A.F.Ca.ET.042.01.1.1 | reverse complement strand
GTCGTCGGCTGGACCTATCGCAAGGACTGGTTCTCCAAGCCCGAACTGCAGAAGGAATTCAAGGAGAAGTATGGCTGGGACTTGGCCGCGCCGACCACCTTCGACCAGCTGAAGCAGATCGCCGAATTCTTCCAAAAGCGGCAGATCGACGGCAAGACCGTCTATGGCGCCTCGATCTACACCGAGCGCGGCTCGGAAGGCATCACCATGGGCGCCATGGACGTGCTCTACAGCTACGGCTTCCAGTATGAGAACCCGAAGAAGCCCTATGAGATGGAAGGCTTCGTCAACTCCGAGAAATCGGTGAAGGGGCTGGAATTCTACAAGGCGCTCTATGACTGCTGCACGCCTCCTGGTTCCTCCAATGCCTACATGGGCGAAGGTGTCGACGCCTTCAAATCCGGACAGGTGGCGATGCATATGAACTTCGCCTTCACCTGGCCCGGCCTGCAAAAGGACGAGAATGTCGGCGGCGACAAGATCGGCTATTTCGTCAATCCGAAAGGACCCGACGGCGACCAGTTCGCGCAGCTCGGCGGCCAGGGCATCTCGGTGGTGTCTTATTCCGACAAGCAGGAATCGGCGCTGAAATACATCAAGTGGTTCGCCAACAAGGACGTGCAGGCCAAGTGGTGGTCGCTCGGCGGCTATTCCTGCCTGAACTCCGTGGTGAAGGACCCGAAGTTCCCCTCCAGCCAGCCCTATGCGCAGGCCTTCCTCGACTCGATGGCCATCGTGAAGGACTTCTGGGCGGAGCCGAGCTACGCGCCGCTGCTGCAAGCTTCGCAGAAGCGCTTCCACGACTATGTCGTGGCCGGCCAGGGCTCGGCCAAGGACGCGCTGGACGGTCTCGTCAAGGACTGGACGCAGGTCTTCCAGGACGACGGCAAGATGTAAGGCTCCTCCCGAGCTTGATCGAAGCGTCCCGTGCTACCCTTGGCACGGGACGCAGTTCAGATAAATTCCATAGCCGAGACTTACCCGTGACCGAAGCAGGACTTACCATGCTCGATCGGACTGCGGACAACGTTGCCCGGGCGACCCCGGAGCCGTTGGCCAAGAAGATCCGGGGCATCAGCGACAAGGGCCTCGCCTGGCTGTTCATCTCGCCGACGATCCTTCTGTTGCTTGCCATCAACATCTTCCCGCTGTTCTGGGCGATCTACCTTTCCTTCACCAATTACCGCGCCAACCGCCCCAACGAGGTGGTGAAGAACCTCGGGCTCGCCAATTACCAGCGCATCCTCGGCGACCATGACATCTGGATCGCCATGCAGACGACGGCGCATTTCGTGTTCTGGACGATCCTGCTGCAGACGGTGATCGGCTTCACGCTGGCCTGGCTGATCGACCGCAAGTTCCGCGGCCATGCCTTCTGGACCACAATCATCCTGGTGCCGATGATGCTGTCGCCGGCGGTGGTCGGCAATTTCTGGCGCTTCCTCTACGAGCCGCAGATCGGGCTGTTCTCCTATGTCATCTCCTTCGTCACCGGCATTCCGCCGACGAATGTGCAGATGCTGTCCAATGTCGAGCTGGCGCCGTGGGCGATCATTATCGTCGACACCTGGATGTGGACGCCTTACGTGATGCTGATCTGCCTCGCTGGCCTGCGCTCCATCCCCGAATACATCTATGAGGCGGCCGAGGTCGACCGCGCCTCCAACTGGCGGCAGTTCTGGTCGATCACGCTGCCGATGGCGCTGCCCTTCATCATGCTGGCGGTGCTGTTCCGCGGCATCGAGAACTTCAAGATGTTCGACATGGTCAACCTCTTGACCGGCGGCGGACCCGGCTCGACCACCGAGGTCGCCTCGATCACGCTGAAGCGCCAGGCCTTCGAGAGCTGGCGCACCGGCTATTCCTCGGCCTTCGCCATCATCCTGTTCGTCGCGGTGTTCGGGCTGGCCAACATCTATGTCAAGGCGCTCAACAAGGTGAAGCAGAGATGAGCCTGACCACCGCCCATTCCGTCGTAGCACCCTCGTCGAACGCGAAGCTGATCGCCGGCACGATCATTGTAGCCTATGCGCTGATCTCGATCGTGCCGCTGCTGTGGATCTTCGCCACCAGCTTCAAGACGCCGCCGGACTCGATCGCCTATCCGCCCAAGATCGTCTTCCAGCCGAGCATCGAGGGCTATTGCAATCTCTTCACCACGCGCACAAGGCAGACGCCGGAATATATCAACTCGCTCGGGCCGGCGACGGGCTTCTGCGACGAGACTGTGCGCAAGCGCAACATGGTGATCGCCGGGCCGTCGAACTTCCTGCCGCGCTTCGTCAACTCGCTGATCATTGCCTTCGGCTCGACCTTCTGCGCGGTGTTTTTGGGCACACTCTCGGCCTATGGCTTTTCGCGCTTCAAGGTGCCGCTCGCGGACGACCTTCTGTTCTTCATCCTGTCGACGCGCTTCATGCCGCCGATCGCAGTGGCGATCCCGATCTACCTGATGTACCGCGAGCTCGGCCTGTCCGACACAGCGCTCGGCATGATCCTGCTCTACACCGCGGTGAACGTCTCGCTGGCAGTCTGGCTACTCAAAGGCTTCATCGACGAGATCCCGCGCGAATATGAAGAGGCGGCGATGATCGACGGCTACACGCGGCTGCAGGCCTTCTGGCGCACGGTGCTGCCGCAGGCGACGACCGGCATCGCCGCGACCGCGATCTTCTGCCTGATCTTTGCCTGGAACGAATATGCGTTCGCCGCTCTGCTGACCTCCGGCACCGCGCAGACCGCACCGCCCTTCATCCCGACCATCATCGGCGAGGGCGGCCAGGACTGGCCGGCGGTCGCCGCCGGCACGACCATCTTCCTGGTGCCGATCCTGGTCTTCACCATCCTGCTGCGCAAGCAATTGCTGCGCGGCATCACCTTCGGCGCGGTGCGCAAATGAGCACGATCCAGACCGCAAAACGCAAATCGCGCTGGCCCCGCTGGGCAAGGCGCGGGCTGATGGAGAACATCGCCACGGCGATCATCGCGATCGGCTTCCTGATGCTGTTCCAGCCCTTCGCGCTGTCGCTCTACACCTATTCCTTCATCACCATGCTCGCCGGCACGGTCATGTTCATCATCGTCTCGAAATTCCCGGAATAGAGATGGCCGAGATCCGTGTTCAGAACCTGAGGAAAGCCTTCGGCGCATTCGTCGCCGTGCAGGATTCCAATTTCGTCGTCGAGGACGGCGAGTTCTTCGTCATGCTCGGACCGTCCGGCTGCGGCAAGACAACGACGCTGCGCATGATCGCCGGCCTCGAGCTGCCCACGGGCGGCAAGATCCTGCTCGGCGGCGAGGACGTGACCATGCGCCGGGCGCGCGAGCGCGACATCGCCTTCGTCTTCCAGCTCTTCGCGCTCTATCCGCATATGAATGTGCGCAAGAATATCGGCTTTCCGCTGCTAGCGCAGGGCATGCCGGCAGCCGAAATCCGCAGCCGCGTCGAGGAGACCGCGAAGCTGTTGCGCATCGATCACCTGCTCGGCAAATCCGTCTCCGGCCTTGCCGGCGGCGACCGCCAGCGCGTCGCGCTCGGCCGCGCCATCGTGCGGCGGCCGAAATGTTTTCTCATGGACGAGCCGCTGGGGACCCTCGATACCGAGTTCCGCGATCTGATGGTGCATGAGCTGCGCGAGCTGCACAACCGCATCCACGCCACCACCGTCTACGTCACGCATGACCAGATGGAAGCGATGTCGATGGCCGACAAGATAGCGGTGATGAACCACGGCGTCATCGAGCAGTTCGGAAGCCCACGCGAAATCTACGACCGGCCGGCGACCATGTTCGTCGCCGATTTCATCGGCTCGCCGCCGATGAATTTCCTGAAGTTCGGCGGCGGCCTCGCCAAGGGCGCGAAGGAGATCGTCGTGCAGGGCGCCAAGGTGGCGGTGCCGGAAGTGCGCGAGGACGTCGCGCCCGCCGACATGGCGCTCGGCATCCGGCCCGAGCACATCCGCTTCGACGACGGCTCGAAGCTGCGCGGCGCGATCTACGGCACCGAATATCTCGGCACCACGCAGATCGTCGCTGTCGAAACGGCCGACGGCATCATCAAGGCGCGGGTGCCGGCTGGCATCCATCTCAGCCCCGGCGAGCAGGTCGGGCTGACGCTGAGCAGCGCGCGGCTGTCGCTGTTCGAGAAGGGGTCCGGACGCGCGGTCAGGACCGCCATGCATGATCAGGCAGCGGAGGCGCGCCATGGCTGATGTCCGTATCCAGGGCGTGACCAAGAGTTTTGGCGACACCGTCGCGATCGACGATCTCGACCTCGCGATCAAGGACGGCGAGTTCGTCGTGCTGCTTGGGCCGACCGGCGCCGGCAAGACAACGACGCTGAGGCTGATCGCCGGGCTGGAGCGGCCGGACAGCGGCACGATCCATATCGGCGGCCATGACGCGACGACCCTGTCGCCGGCCGAACGCGACACCGCTTTCGTCTTCCAGCAATATTCGCTTTATCCGCATCTGTCGGTGTTCGACAATCTCGCCTTCCCGCTGCGCTCCCCGGCGCGACGCTTTCCGGAGGAGGCGGTGCGCCGCCGCGTCGAAGAGGTAGCGCGCATGGTGCGCATCGACCACAAGCTTGACAACCGCTCGACGAAGCTGTCGGGCGGCGAGATGCAGCGCGTCGCCATCGGCCGCGCCCTGGTGCGCAAGCCGGCGATCTACCTGATGGACGAGCCGCTGTCCTCGCTCGACGCCAAGCTGCGCGCCGATCTCCGGCTCGAGCTGAAGCGCATCCAATCCGAGCTCGGCGCCACCATGCTCTATGTCACGCATGACCAGATCGAGGCGATGACCATGGCCGACCGCATCGGCATCCTCGCCGACGGCGTCCTGGTGCAGATCGGCACGCCGCGCGCGATCTATTCCGAGCCGGCAAACCTTCATGTCGCGGCCCGCCTCGGTCAGCCGGCGATCAACCTTCTGCCGGCCGGGCTCTTGCCCGACGGCGGCGCGCCGACCGGAACGAAAACGATCGGCGCCCGCACCGAGCATCTCGCGATCGAGAAGGCAACGAACGGCCATGCCGACGGCGTCGTCGACTGGGTCGAGCATCTCGGCGACCAGAACCACCTGCATGTGACGGTGGGGGCGAAGAAGCTGGTGACGCTGACCGATCCCGACACGCCTTTAGCCAAGGGGGACAAGGTGACGATCCGCTACATCGCGCCGCTCTATTTCGGCTCGGACGGGCAAAGACTGATGTAGCCGAGACATCCCAATATATTCGCACACCGATTGACGGCCGCAGATACGGACTGGACGAAATCCATGAAGCACTTTTTCAACCGCAAGGACACGATCGTCACCGAGGCGCTCGACGGCTTCCTGGCCACGGCGGGATCGGGCGCGCTGGCCCGCCTCGACGGCTATCCCGAGATCAAGGTCGTGCTGCGCGCCGACTGGGACAAGACCAAGGTGGCCGTGGTCTCCGGCGGCGGCGCCGGGCATGAACCCTCGCATGCCGGCTTCGTCGGCGCCGGCATGCTGACGGCGGCCGTCTCCGGCGAGATCTTCGCCTCGCCGAGCGTCGAGGCGGTGCTGGCGGCGATCCGCGCCACGACGGGACCCGCCGGCTGCCTGCTGATCGTGAAGAACTATACCGGCGACCGGCTGAATTTCGGACTGGCGGCAGAGAAGGCGCGTGCCGAAGGTCTCGCGGTCGAGATGGTGATCGTCGCCGACGATATCGCCCTTCCCGACATCGTGCAGCCGCGCGGCGTCGCCGGCACGCTGTTCGTGCACAAGATCGCCGGGCACCTGTCGGAATCCGGCCATGACCTGGCATCGGTTGCCGCGGCGGCGCGTGCGGCGGCCAAGGACATCGTTTCGCTCGGCATCTCGCTCTCCTCCTGCTCGATCCCCGGGCAGGCGCATGAGGAGCGTTTCGGCGCCGACGATGGCGAGCTCGGCCTCGGCATCCATGGCGAACCCGGCGTCGAGCGCATCGCCCTGGAGGCCGCCAGCAAGCTGGTCGCCATCATGGCGGAGCGCCTCGCCGCGCGGCTCGATCCGCACAGCCGCTACGCGCTTTTGATCAACAATCTCGGCTCGGTGCCGCCGCTCGAAATGGCGCTGATCGCGAATGCCGTGCTGTCTTCGTCGCTGGCAAAGGCGGTGGCGCTGACGATCGGACCCGGGCACCTGATGACGGCGCTCAACATGAACGGCTTCTCTCTGTCGCTGATCAAGCTGGATGCGGAACGCGAGAAAGCGCTGCTGGCGCCCGTCGGCCCACATGCCTGGCTGCCCGCAAAGCCGGTTCGCGCACCGGTCGTCGTGGCGATGGCCAAGTCTGTCACCGGCACAGCCACGAAGCCCGCCAGCCGCGATGCGGCCGCCGAGCGGCTGATCAAGGCCGTCTGCCAGAAGCTGATCGCGCTCGAAGTGCCGCTCAACGCGCTCGACGCCAAGGCTGGCGACGGCGACACCGGCTCGACCGTGGCAACCGGGGCGCGCAGCATCCTCGAACGCATCGACACGCTGCCGCTTGCCGATCGCGCCGCAACCGCTGCCGCGATCGGCGATACGCTCGGCACCTCGATGGGCGGTTCCAGCGGCGTGCTGTTGTCGATCTTCTTCACCGCAGCCTCGCAAGCGATCGGCGCCGGCGCCCCGCTCACCCAGGCCTTGCTCGCCGGGCTCGACCGGATGACCTTCTACGGCGGCGCCAAGGTCGGCGACCGCACCATGGTCGACGCGCTGGAGCCGGCGCTGAAAGCCCTTGACGCGAGCGGGCTGGAAGCGGCCGCCACGGCGGCGCGGCAAGGCGCGGAGGCGACCGCCGCGATGCAGAAGGCAAAAGCCGGCCGCTCCGCCTATATCGGCAGGCAACTCGACAGCGCGGATCCCGGCGCCTTCGCGGTCGCCGAAGTTTTCGCTGCCGTGGCGGCGCTGTTCGCCCCGGCATGAAGGACGGACAATGGCCGCAGCCGATTTCTCCCGACTGATCGCGGCGGCGGCCGATACGATCGCGGCGCATGCCGAGGAATTGACCGCGCTCGACCAGGCGATCGGCGACGGCGACCACGGGCTGAACATGAAGCGCGGCTTCGAGGCGGTGCGCGCCGAGGCGGACGTCTTTTCAGCGAAGCCGCTGCCCGAAGCGCTGAAAGCGGTGGGCACCAAGCTGGTGATGACCGTGGGCGGCGCCTCCGGGCCGCTGTTCGGCACGTTCTTCATGGCGCTCGGCAAGGACCTGCCGGCGGCACCCGATAGAGACGGGCTGACGGCTGCGTTCGGCAGGGCGATCGAGGCGGTGGCCGCGCGCGGCAAATCGCAGCCGGGACAAAAAACCATGCTCGACGTGCTGCAGCCGGTGTATGAGGCGCTGGCGCAGGGCAAGACGGCCGGCGAGATCGCCGACACAGCCGACAAGGCGGCGGAGGCCACCGTGCCGATGAAGGCCCTGCGCGGGCGCGCTTCCTTCCTGGGAGAACGCTCGATCGGGCATATGGACGCCGGAGCGCGCTCGACCGCGCTTCTGGTGCGCGCGGTCGCGGAAGCGATAGAGGGCAATTGATGAGCAATGTCGGGATCGTCATCGTGTCGCATTCGCCCCTCGTCGCCGAGGGCACGGCCGACATGGTGCGCCAGATGGTGGGCGACGAAGTGCCGCTTGCATGGTGTGGCGGAAACGGCCATGGCGGGCTCGGCACCAGCGTCGAGGCGATCATGGGCGCGATCGACAAGGCCTGGTCGGAAGCGGGCGTCGCCATCCTGGTCGATCTCGGCGGCGCCGAGACCAACTCGGAGATGGCGGTCGAGATGATCGGCGAGCCGCGCTCGCACAAGATCGTCGTCTGCAACGCGCCGATCGTCGAAGGCGCGGTGATGGCCGCGACCGAATCCTCCGGCGGCGCCTCGCTCAAGGAAGTGGTGGCGACGGCGCATGAACTGTCGCCGTCGTGAACGAACAGGAACCGACTGAATGTCCGCATCCGCCGAAGCAACGGTCCTGATCACCCACGCGGTGGGCCTGCATGCGCGCCCCTCGGTGAAGTTTACCAAGCTCGCCAAGACATTCGCGGCCGAGGTGGAGGTGGCGGTGGCGGCCAACGGCCCCTGGTTCGACGCCAAGAGCATCGTCAAGGTGATGGCGGCCAAGGCGCCCAAGGGGACGCTGCTGCATATCCGCGCCAAGGGCGACGGCGCAAGCAAAGCGGTCGCTGCCCTCGTCGATCTGGTGCAGCGCGATTTCGACGAGGATGCGGATCATGCCCGGTCCGCTTGAAACGGATCCGCAGGTCCGTGGGAACCCGGGCCATGCGGATTGAGGGTATCTCCGCCTCTCCCGGTTATGCCGAAGGCCCGCTATTCGACCTCGACCAGCCTCCGGCCAACTACAAGGCCAAGGCGAGCGCCGAGGAAGAACAGGCCGCATTGGCGAGCGCAATCGGCAAGGCCGTCGGCCGACTGGCGGCGCTGACCGAAACTGCCGACGGCGATGCGGCCGGCATCCTCGAATTCCACATCGCCATGCTGGAGGACGAGGCACTGAGCGGTCCGGCGCTGGCGGCGATCGGCTCCGGGCAACCGGCGGACGCTGCATGGCGCATGGCGCTCGACAGTGAGATCGCCGGCTACGAAGCGTCGGACCAGGACTATTTCCGCGCCCGCGCCGCCGATCTGCGCGACATCCGCGACCAGGTGCTGCGGGCGCTGAGCGAGGATGGCGAGGCCGCGGCGCCTCCGGGCGCGATCCTCCATGGCGAAGACATCGCTCCGACGCGTTTTCTCGAAACCGACTGGAGCAAGGGCGGCGGCATAGCACTGAGAGCCGGCAGCGCGGCCAGCCATGTCGCCATGCTGGCGCGCTCACGCGGCGTGCCTATGGTCGTCGGTCTCGGTGCCTTGGCCGCACCGCGCACGGGTGACGCGCTGCTCGATGCCGAGCATGGCGCGATCATTTTCTCACCATTGCCGACCGAGGTCGAAACCTTCCGCCAATCGGCCTCCTCCTTCGCTGACCGCCAGGGCGCGGCGCGGACATTCCTGACGGAGCCGGCGGTGACCAAAGCCGGCACCGCGGTGCGCGTGCAGGTCAACATCGCCTACCCTTCCGATGTCGAAGGCATCGATATCGAGACCTGCGACGGCGTCGGCCTGATGCGAACGGAATTCCTGTTCGGCAAGACACTGCCGGACGAGGAGACGCAATACCACGCCTACCGCAAGGTGCTGGAATGGGCCGGCGGCAAGCCGGTGACGATCCGCACCGTCGATGCCGGCGGCGACAAGCCGGTGCCGGGTTTCACCGTCGAGGAGACCAATCCGTTTCTCGGCTTGCGCGGCATCAGGTTGTCGCTCAAGCGGCTCGATGTCTTCCGCGTGCAGATCCGGGCATTGCTGCGCGCCGCCATCCACGGCAATCTGAGGGTGATGTTCCCGATGATCGCCACGCCTGACGAATACAACCAAGCCGCCGCGCTGTTCGCGGAAGAACGGGCCGCGCTTGTCGCGCAGGGCGTAGCGCACAAGCTGCCGCCGCTCGGCATCATGGTCGAGGTGCCGTCGGTGGCGCTGGCGCCGGAGGATTTCGCTGACGTTGCCTTCTTCTCGATCGGCTCCAACGACCTGACGCAATATGTGATGGCGGCCGCGCGGGACAACGCGGCGGTCGCGCATCTCAATTCCGTTCGCCAGCCGGCGGTGCTGCGGCTGATCGCGGGGGTTGCCGCGTTCGGGCTGGAGAAGGGAATTCCAGTCAGCCTCTGCGGCGATGCCGGCGGCGACCCTGCAACCATCCCGGCGCTGCTCGAGGCCGGTTTGCGCGACCTCTCGGTCGCCCCTGCTCAACTGGCGATGGCCAAGGCGGCCATCGCGGGCGTTGCGGTGTAGGCGCATGGCCAGGATGGAAAGAATACCGGAAGCAGGCTCGGAAGAGGCGATCCGCGCCTACAAGACGATCCTGTCGCAGGTCATCGACCAGCGCCCGTCCGGCATGCGCCAACGACTGGCCGACGCGCTCGGCAAGCACCGCAGCTTCGTCACGCAGATTTCCAGCCCCGCCTATACGATCCCGATCCCGTCGAAGCATCTGCCCTCGATCTTTTCCGTCTGCCATTTCAGCCAGGCCGAGCGC
>NZ_RZRX01000023.1:0-40914 GCF_003997405.1 Mesorhizobium sp. M2A.F.Ca.ET.042.01.1.1 | reverse complement strand
AGGTAATGCGGCTGTCGGGACCCTGGCGCGACGCCGCATAGTCGAGCATCGGCTGGTTGAGGTCGGTCACGGTGTAGCTGACATCGGGAGAGAGTTTCGGCGCCAAGGCGCGCGTGACGGCCCCGGTGCCCGCGGCGGTCTCCAAAACGGCGGCTGGCGAGAAGGAAGCCGCCCGGCGCGCCGTCTCGGCGGCATAGGCCTCGAAAATCAGCGGCACCATATGGCGATCGTAATTTTCCGGGATCGACCCGGCAAACACCTTGTCCGCTTCCAGCATGATCTGGCCCACCGTCCGATTGATAGTGGAGAAGGCTAGCACATAATTTTTGCCTCGGCTTACCCGCGGGCATATCGGTTCCGGTGAAACCTCGCTAGTTGAGCGCCGCCGTCGGCCGTAGCAAGCCGACCTTGACGCCGATGCGGCTTTCGACTGCGGGATGGGCGAGTTGGGTGAGCCTTGCCGCTACCGCCTCATCGGCGCGCAACAGCTTTGCCAGCACTGCGGCGATCATTACCTCCGCCCCTCTGCCGGCGCCATCATCGCATTTGAGCGCGATGCCGAGGCCAAGCTCGGGCAGCGCCGCGCAATAGACGCCTTCGGCGCCGGTTTTGACGAAGATGCGGCCCGGTGCCGCCTGCATCAGCGCGACATCGGCCTTGCCGGTGCCGGCGACCAGGAACGGCTCGGCCATGCAGGCCGAAAGCAGACGCTTCGCCGCCTTGGCGCGCTCGGGCGAAAAGCCCCTGCCCGTCGCCATGCGGGCAAAGCCCTGCGCAAAACTCTTCAGCGGCACGGCATAGGTCGGGATCGAGCAGCCATCGATGGCGCTGTTGTCGGAGTTGTGGGCAGCGCCGGTGACGGCTTGCATGGCGTCGCGCACCATCTCCTGCTGCGCGTGTCCCTCCTTGACGTAGCCCTGATGGGCTATGCCCGAATGCACGCAGGTACAGAGGAAGCCGGCATGCTTGCCGGAACAGTTGTTGTGCAAGGCGCTCGGCACATCACCGGCGCGGGCGAGCGCAATGGTGGCTTCATGGTTGGGCCAATGCGCGCCGCATTCGAGCGCGGTCTTATCGAGACCCGCCCTGGCGAGCATTGCCCGCGCCAGTTCGACATGAGCGGGTTCGCCCGAATGCGAGGCGCAGGCAAGCGCCAGTTCGCGGTTGCCGAAGCCATAGGCGTCGGCAGCGCCCGATTCGACCAGCGGCAGCGCCTGGATGGCTTTCACCGCCGAGCGCGGGAAAACCGGACGGTCGGTGTCGCCGATCTCCCACACGGGCTTGCCGTCGGCGTCGAAGACCGAAACCGCGCCGCGGTGCCTGCTTTCGACCACAGAACCGCGCGTGACTTCGACCAGAACTGGATTGGACATGCTGCCTCCCGCACGCGCCAGAGGGCGCTGCTTTTAGTGCGGGCAGCTTCTACCTTATGCGATCGAGAATGGAAACGTAGTTGGCGACGGCGGCACCACCCATGTTGAAGATGCCGCCGAGCTTCGCGCCCGGCACCTGGATGCCGCCGGCCTCGCCGGTCAACTGCATCGCGGTGAGCACATGCATCGACACGCCGGTGGCGCCGATCGGATGGCCCTTGGCCTTCAGGCCGCCCGAAGGATTGACCGGCAGGCGGCCGTCCTTGGCCGTCGTGCCGTCCAGCGCCAGCCTGGCGCCCTCGCCTGGTTTGGCCAGGCCCATCGCTTCGTATTCGATCAATTCGGCGATGGTGAAGCAGTCATGCGTCTCGACGAAGGAGAGGTCGTCGAGCGTGACGCCGGCCTTCTTCAGCGCCTGGTTCCAGGCGTGCTCGCAACCCTCGAAGGCTAGGATGTCGCGCTTCGACATCGGCAGGAAATCCTGGACATGCTCGTTGGCGCGGAAGGTGACGGCGCGGCGCATCTTCAACGCCGTCGCAGTGTCGGTGAGCACCAGCGCCGCGGCGCCGTCCGACACCAGCGAGCAATCGGTGCGCTTCAGCGGACCGGCGACGAACGGATTCTTCTCGCTTTCCTGGCGGCAGAACTCATAGCCGAAATCCTTGCGCATCTGGGCGTAGGGATTGTCGACGCCATTCTTGTGGTTCTTGGCGGCGATCATGGCCAGCGCGTCCGACTGGTCGCCATAGCGCTGGAAATAAGCCTGCGCGATCTTGCCGAAGACGCCGGCAAAGCCGGCCGGGGTGTCGCCTTCTTCCGGAAGGTAGGATGCCTTGAGCAGGTTCTTGCCGATCTCGGGACCGGGCGTCGTCGTCATCTGCTCGGCGCCGACCACCAGCACGATGCGGGCGGCGTTGGCGTCGATGGCGCGGATACCTTGCCGGACCGCGGCCGAGCCGGTGGCGCAGGCATTCTCGACGCGCGTCGCCGGCTTGAAGCGCAGCCGATCATCGGCCTGCAGCACGAGGCTGGCGGTAAAATCCTGCGGGGAGAAGCCGGCGTTGAAATGGCCGAGCACGATCTCGTCGACATCGTCGGGGCCGATGCCGGCATGGTCGAGCGCCTCGATGGCAACCTTGGTGATCAGGCCCTCCAGCGTCTCGCCTTCGAGCTTGCCGAAGCGCGAATGCGCCCAGCCGACGATGCATGCGGTCATGGCAACCTCCATTTGCGCCGCAGCCTAGCACGATCCTTGGCGGCACGTGATTCAATATTGTTCAACAGTGAACCGTTTTCTAGCCCTGCCATGGGCCAGAACGACACGATCAGTTGATCCCGGTGTCGATTTTTTATTGATTGACGCGTCAATAAAAAATAATCTCGGCCCGAACCGGACCCCCAAAATGCCGAAAATCGGAATGGAACCCGTGCGCCGCAAGGCGCTGATCGACGCGACGATCTCTGCGATCGGCGAGCGCGGATCGCTGGACGTGACGATGTCGGAGATCGCCGGACGCGCCGGTGTGTCGTCGGCGCTGGCGCATCACTATTTCGGCGCCAAGGACGAACTGCTGTTCGCGACGATGCGGCACATCCTGACCGAACTCAACATCGACACCAGGCGCGCGCTTCACACCGCCGGCACAGCGCGTGAGCGCGTCTCGTCCGTGGTTGCGGTCAGCTTCTCCGATGACCAGTTCCAGGCCGAGATCATCGCCGCCTGGCTTGCCTTCTATGTCGAGGCGCAGAAATCGACCGAGCTGCGGCGGCTGCTGCGCATCTATGCGCGGCGGCTGCATTCCAACCTGATGAGCGGGCTGACCGGCATCCTGCCCCGGGCCGAGGCCGACCGCGTGGCCGAAGCGACCGCGGCGCTGATCGACGGGCTCTACATCCGCCGCGCGCTGAAGGACGGCGTGCCGGACGCGCAGACCGCGATCGCGCTTGTGGAAGACTATCTCGAAACCAAGCTCAACGGACGGAGCCTGCCTTGACCACCCGGCGACCCAATTTCCTGATCGTCATGGTCGATCAGCTCAACGGCACGTTCTTCCCGGACGGCCCGGCCGAGTTCCTGCATGCCCCCAATCTGAAGGCGCTGGCCGCGCGCTCGGCGCGCTTCGCCAACAACTATACCGCCTCGCCGCTCTGCGCGCCGGGACGTGCCTCCTTCATGAGCGGGCAACTGCCGTCGCGCACCCAGGTCTATGACAACGCTGCGGAATTCGCCTCCTCGATCCCGACTTACGCGCATCATCTGCGCAGTGCCGGCTATCACACAGTGCTTTCCGGCAAGATGCATTTCGTCGGCCCCGACCAGTTGCACGGTTTCGAGGAGCGGCTGACCACCGACATCTACCCGGCCGATTTCGGCTGGACGCCGGACTACCGCAAGCCCGGCGAGCGCATCGACTGGTGGTACCACAATCTGGGATCGGTGACCGGTGCCGGCGTCGCCGAGATCACCAACCAGATGGAATATGACGACGAGGTCGCCTTCCACGCGACGCAGAAGCTCTATGAGTTCGCGCGCGTGTCGGACGATCCGGCGAGTCGGCCATGGTGCTTGACCGTTTCCTTCACCCATCCGCACGATCCCTATGTCGCGCGGCGCAAATACTGGGACCTCTATGAGAACTGCCCGGCGCTGGAGCCGAAAGTCGGCTTCATTCCCTATGACAGCCAGGATCCGCATTCAAAGCGGCTCTACAAGGCATCCGACTACGACAGTTTCGACATCACGTCGGAACAGATCCGTCGCTCGCGGCGCGGCTATTTCGCCAACATCTCCTATCTCGATGACAAGCTCGGCGACTTGCTGTCGGTGCTGGAACGCACCCGCATGCTGGACGACACGATCGTGCTGTTCTGCTCCGACCATGGCGACATGCTGGGCGAGCGCGGCCTGTGGTTCAAGATGTGCTTCTACGAGGGTGCGGCGCGCGTGCCGTTGATGATGGCCGGCAAGGACATCAAGGCCGGGTTGATCGAGACGCCTGTCTCCAATCTCGACGTGGCGCCGACGCTCTGCGACCTCGCCGCCATCGACATGAGCGGGATCGCGCCATGGACGGACGGCCAGTCGCTGCTGCCGCTTGCCGCCGGTAAGGAGCGCTCGGCGCCGGTGCTGATGGAGTATGCGGCTGAAGGCTCCAACGCGCCGATGGTGGCGATCCGCGAGGGCAAATACAAATTCGTCCATTGCGAGCTCGATCCGCCGCAGCTCTTCGATCTCGACGCCGATCCGCGCGAGCTCGACAATCTCGGCGCCAACCCGGCTTACGCCGATCTGGTTTCGGCCTTCATGGAAAAGGTTCGCGCGCGCTGGAACATGGCGGACTTCGACGCTGCCGTGCGCGAAAGCCAGGCGCGCCGCTGGGTCGTCTACCCGGCGCTACGCAACGGCGCCTACTACCCGTGGGAGTTCCAGCCGCTGCAGAAGGCGTCGGAACGCTATATGCGCAACCACATGAACCTCGACAATCTCGAAGAGAGTAAACGGTATCCGAGAGGCGAATGATGGCAGACATTCTCGTCCCTACCCTTGATCATTTGAAGCACGCCTATGCCGTCACCTCGGCGGCCACGCAGGTGACGCCGCTCCTGGAGTCGGCGGCCTTGGCCGAGGAGACCGGCGCGGCACGCGTCTTTGTCAAGCCGGAGTCGCTGCAATGGGCCGGATCCTTCAAGGTGCGCGGCGCCTATTGGCGGCTGAAGCGGCTTTCGCCAGATGAGGCGAAAAGGGGCGTGGTGGCCTATTCTTCCGGCAATTTCGCGCAAGGGCTGGCGGCCGCCGGCCAGGCGCTCGGCATCCCGGTCACCATCGTCATGCCGATCGACGCGCCGGCCGCAAAACGCGACGCGACGGCCGGTTATGGCGCACGCGTGGTGCTGACCGACCATGGCGACCGCGCGCGTGAGGAGGTCGCGGCCGCCAAGGCGCGCGAGATCGCCGAGACCGAGCACCTGACCTTGCTGCATCCCTTCGACGATCCGGAAATCGTCGCAGGCCAGGCCGGCGCCGGGCTTGAAGCGCTCGACCAGTTGGCGGCGAAGAAGACGCATGCGGACCTGGTGTTCTGCTCGGTCGGCGGCGGCGGGCTGATCGGCGGCGTCTCGCTAGCCTTCCACTATTTGTCGCCGAGGACCGAGATCATCGCCGTCGAGCCGGAGGGTTTCAACGGCATGGGCTCTTCGCTGGCGCATGGCGCGATCGAGACGATGCCGATCGGGCCTAAATCGATCTGCGACGGGCTGATGGCGCGCAAGCCCGGCGACGCGCCTTTCGCGGCCGTCAGCGCCGCCGGCGCGCGCGGCGTCATCGTCGACGACGCCTCGGTGCGGCGGGCGATGAAGATCGCCTTCGAGCGGATGAAGCTGGTGCTGGAGCCTTCGGGCGCGGCGTCGCTGGCCGCCCTTCTCGGCGGCAAGGTGGATGTGGCGGGCAAAACCGTCCTTGTGGTTGCAACCGGCGGCAATGTCTCGCTCGCCGATTTTATGGCGCATATGAACAATGCTTGAAGCGGATTTCGTCATCATCGGCTCCGGCTCCGCCGGCTCGGCCATGGCCTATCGGCTGTCGGAAGACGGCAAGCACTCGGTGATCGTCATCGAGTTTGGCGGCACCGATATGGGACCGCTGATCCAGATGCCGTCGGCGCTGTCGATCCCGCTCAATATGAGCCTTTACGACTGGGGTTTCGCCAGCGAGCCTGAGCCGCATCTCGGTGGCCGAGTGCTTGCCACGCCGCGCGGCAAGGTGATCGGCGGCTCGTCCTCGATCAACGGCATGGTCTATGTGCGCGGCCATGCGCACGACTTCGACCATTGGGCAGAACAGGGCGCGGCCGGCTGGGGCTTCGCCGATGTGCTTCCCTACTTCAAGCGCATGGAGGATTCCGACGGCGGCGAGGATGGCTGGCGGGGTCACGGCGGACCATTGCATGTGCAGCGCGGCACACGCAAGAATCCGCTCTACGGCGCCTTCGTCGAGGCGGGCCGCCAGGCGGGGTTCGAGCTCACCGACGATTATAACGGCTCAAAGCAGGAAGGTTTTGGGCCAATGGAGCAGACCATTCTTGGCGGTCGCCGCTGGTCGGCGGCGAACGCCTATCTGAAGCCGGCTCTCAAACGCAAGAATGTGAGTCTGGTCAAAGGCTTCGCCCGGCGCGTGGTGATCGAGAATCAACGCGCCGTCGGCGTCGAGATCGAAGCTGACAAGAAGATTCAGGTCGTTAAGGCGCGGCGTGAAGTGATCGTCGCGGCGTCGTCGATCAACTCGCCGAAGATCCTGATGTTGTCCGGCATCGGCCCGGGCGCGCATCTGCAGGAGAACGGCATAAAGGTGATCGCCGACCGTCCAGGCGTCGGCGCCAATCTGCAGGACCATCTGGAGCTTTACATCCAGCAGGAGTCGACCAGGCCGATCACGTTGAACTCGGTGCTCAATCCCTTCTCCAAGGCATTGATCGGCGCGCAGTGGCTTTTCTTCAAGAGCGGGCTCGGCGCCACCAACCATTTCGAGGCGGCGGCCTTCGTGCGTTCGCAGGCAGGCGTCGACTACCCCGATATCCAGTATCACTTCATCCCCGCGGCGGTGCGCTATGATGGCAAGTCGGCGGCGAAGTCGCATGGCTTCCAGGCACATGTCGGGCCGATGCGTTCGAAGTCGCGCGGCTCGGTGACGCTGCGCTCGCCGGATCCGAAGGCCAAGCCGGTGATCCGCTTCAACTACATGTCGCATCCAGACGACTGGAGCGAGTTCCGCCACTGCATCCGGCTGACCCGCGAAATCTTCGGGCAGAAGGCCTTCGACGGCTTCCGCGGCAAGGAGATTTCACCCGGCAGCCATGTGCAGACCGACGACGAGCTCGACGCCTTCATCCGCGACCATGCCGAGAGCGCCTATCATCCCTGCGGCACCTGCCGGATGGGACGCGCCGACGACCTGACCGCCGTCGTCGATCCGGAGTGCCGGGTGATCGGCGTCGAGGGCCTGCGCGTCGCCGATTCCTCGATCTTCCCGCGGGTGACCAATGGCAACCTCAATGCCCCCTCGATCATGACCGGCGAAAAGGCGTCCGACCATATCCTCGGCCGCATGCCGCTGGCGCCATCCAACCAGGAACCCTGGATCAATCCGCGCTGGCAGGTGGCGGACCGATAGGGCATTGTCGGGCTGACCGCCCTCCTGGCGAACAGACTTGGAGAAAGCCATGCGCGCCCAGCCGACCGCATCGCACTATGTCAACGGCCGCTATATCGAGGATGAGGGCGGCACGCCGCTGCCGGTGATCTATCCGGCAACCGGCGAGACCATCGCCACCCTGCATTCGGCGACGCCGAACGTGCTGGAGCTGGCGATCGAGGCGGCCCGCTCCGCGCAGCCGGCCTGGGCGCGGCTGAAGCCCGTCGAGCGCGGCCGCATCCTGCGCCGCGCCGCCGACATTTTGCGCGCACGCAACGCCGATCTGGCGCGCATCGAGACGCTCGACACCGGCAAGGCGATCCAGGAGACACTGGTGGCGGACGCCCCTTCCGCCGCCGACTGCCTGGAATATTTCGCCGGAGCGGTCGCCGCCTTCAACGGCGAGATGATCGATCTCGGCGGACCATTCGCCTACACGCGCCGCGAGCCGCTCGGCGTCTGCGTCGGCATCGGCGCCTGGAACTATCCGATCCAGATCGCCGGCTGGAAGTCGGCGCCGGCTTTGGCCATGGGCAATGCCATGGTGTTCAAACCTTCGGAGAACACGCCGCTTTCGGCCCTGGCGCTGGCCGAGATCTACTCGGAGGCCGGCCTGCCCGACGGGTTGTTCAATGTCGTGCAGGGTTATGGCGATGTCGGCGCCGGCCTCGTCGGCCATGATGTGGTGGCAAAAGTTTCGGTGACCGGCTCGGTGCCGACCGGCCGCAAGGTGCTGTCGCTCGCCGGCTCCAAGATGAAGCACGCGACGATGGAGCTCGGCGGCAAGTCGCCGCTGATCGTCTTCGATGACGCCGATCTCGAGAACGCCATCGGCGGCGCCATGCTCGGCAATTTCTATTCGACCGGGCAAATCTGCTCCAACGGTACGCGCGTCTTCGTGCAGAAAGGCCTGCATGATCGCTTCGTCGAGCGGCTGGTCGAGCGCACCAAGAAGATCCGCATCGGCGACCCGCTCGACCCGGAAACGCAGATGGGGCCGCTGGTCAACAAGGCGCAGCAGGAGAAGGTCGTCTCGTACATCGAAGCCGGCAAGCAGGATGGCGCTCAGCTGGCCTGCGGCGGGAACGTGCCGTCGCTGCAAGGTTTCGAGAGCGGTTTCTTCATCGAGCCGACCGTGTTCACCAATGTCACCGACACGATGCGCATCGCGCGCGAGGAGATTTTCGGACCGGTGATGAGCGTCTTGAAGTTCGACAGCGAGGACGAGGTGATCGAGCGCGCCAACGACACCGAGTTTGGGCTGGCGGCCGGCGTGTTCACGCGAGACCTGCCGCGTGCGCATCGGGTGATCGCCGAGCTGCAGGCCGGCACCTGCTGGATCAACGCCTACAATCTGACTCCGGTCGAAATGCCCTTCGGCGGCGTCAAGCAGTCCGGCATCGGCCGCGAGAACTCGCTTGCCGCGCTGGCGCATTATTCGCAGCTCAAGGCGGTTTATGTCGAGACGGGTGACGTAGCGGCGCCTTATTGATATCGCGATCCGTTTCGGCAGATCATCGCGCTGTTCTCCTTGCCGCGGTTTGCCACAACCTTGCCGGAGGCAAAGGAGGCCAAGATGGCGGGTGAAGCCAAGGACAAGCGAGCCGTCGTGTTGCCGCTGCTGCTCGGCTTCAACGGCGGCTATGTCGACACGATGGGTTTCCTGGCGCTCCAGGGGCTGTTTACCGCGCATGTCACCGGCAACTTTGTGACGCTCGGCGCCTCCCTGGCGCTCGGCACGTCGGGCGCCCTGTCGAAGCTGCTTGCGCTGCCGGTCTTTTGCGCTGTTGTCATCCTCAGCCGGCTGTTGTCGAACACGCTGAGACACCGCGAAGCGCCGGTCTTTCGTTACCTGCTGACGATCAAGCTCGTATTGCTGATCGCAGCCGCCGTTCTGGCGGTCCGGCTCGGGCCTTTCCCGGATGGCGACCATTGGGCCGCCATCGTAACGGGAATGATATTGGTTTCGGCCATGGCGGTGCAGAACGCCGCGCATCGCGTCCATCTCGCCAGCCTGCCGCCTTCGACGCTGATGACGGGCACCACGACCCAGATCATGCTTGACCTGGCCGACCTGATCTACGGCTCGTCCGCCGAGGATACTGCCGCGTCACGGTCGCGCCTCGCGCGGATGTCGGGCATGGTGGCCGTCTTCGCTCTCGGATGCGGAACGGCCGCGCTGCTCCATGTGCAGATCGGTGTCTGGTCATTCGCGGCGCCGCCGGTCGTCGCGCTGCTGGCGCTGATCGTCCGCGGGAGCGTGACGCCATGACGAAGGTGTTTGATCGGGCCGTGCCGGAAACCGGCTCACCCCATCTGCGCCGTTCCGTCCAGATACTGCGTCAGCGCATAGACCAGATGATAGAAGATGCTGGCCGGCACCTCGGTCGCCAGTGAGCGGCCGCGCTCGTCGATGCGGTCGATCCACAGGCCGAGCGGCGCCGGATCGATGTGCCAGCGGAACAGGCGGCCGACGCGCGCCTCGATCTCGGGCTTGAGGTCCGGCCCGCCCGACCCGTCAAGCGCGATCGCCGCCTTGATCGCCTCGGCCTGCGGCCAGCTTCGCGAGACCGTGTCGAGCGGCAGACCCTGGCGCGAGACCGCGCCATAGGCGAGGCCGGTTGAGCGGTTCAGGCCGTTGGCAATGGCCGAGGCATAAAGCTTGCGGGCGAAGGCGGTGAGCTCGCTCTGGCCGCTGCGGGCGGCGAAATCGACCAGCAGCGAGGCCCATTCGAAATGATGGCCAGGCTCGGTCCAGGTCCCCTTCTCGCCCGCGGCCGGCTTCCAGTCCACGTCGAAATACTCGCCGATCGTCCAGCTTTCGGCATCGAAGAAATGACTGCGGAAGAGGTCGATGATGCGCGCCGCGCGGCGCAGATAGGCGCGCTCGCCCGTCGCCTTGTGCCAGGCGAGGAAGGCCTCGAGCAGATGCATATGCGGGTTGGAACGCCGCTCCTCCGCCCCGTCGGAGGTTTCCAGAAAACCGGTCATGCGGCTGTCTTCCAGATGCGCGTCGAGGAAGGCAAACGTCTCCTCGCCGAGCCGCAACGCATCTGGATGGCCCGACATGTGGGCGTGCGCCAGCGCCAGGAGCACGCAGGAATGATCGTAGGCATCCTCGACAGGATCGGCGACCGAGCCATCGATGTTGAGCGTGCGCACCCAGCCGCCGCGCACGGTGCGGCCCTGACCAGCCATGAAGTCGATACCGTGGGCGATCAGCCTGTCCGCCGGACCGTCCCAGCCACGCTCCCTGGCCACCGCGAAGGCGTAGACCTGGCGCGCCTGCGTGCGCATTCGCTTGGGTTTCATCAACGGCGCGGCGTCGAAGCCGAGCGCTTCGTGGAAGCCGCCATGGCGCTGATCGACGCCGACCGTCGACCACAGCGGCAGCGTCTCCTCGAACAGCCAGTGGCGCACGCGCCGCCGCCATGCGCCACTCTCGATGACGCGGTCATGCGCCGGCGTGAATCGCGTCTCCAGCCGGCCGGATTTCTCCAGCTGCTCGACGATCTTCTTGACGTGCTGGCTGTGGCTGACCGGCGCGACGAAGGTGGCGTCGGCCGTCGAAACGATAGCGACATCCTTCATGCCGATCGCCGAAAGCAGACGGCCATCGCCGCGGATATAGGAGTTTTCGCAATCGATGGCGACGACATCGCCGAGGATGACGTTGCCGTCCTTGTCGGACGGGCCGACATCGAGCAGCGACTGCCAAGAGCCGAGATCGTTCCAGCGGAAGCCGGCCGGCACCATGGCGATGTCCTTGGCCCGCTCCATGATGGCGTAGTCGATCGAGGTCGACGGGATGGCCGAGTAGAGTTCCAGCGGCATGTAAAGGCCCGAGAGATCGCTGGTTGCCGCCTTGTAGACAGCTTCGGTCGCCTGCCAGATTTTTGGCTCATAGGCCGCGAAGGCGTCGCGCATGGCGCCGGCGCGGAACAGGAAGATGCCGGTGTTCCAGTAGAAATTGCCGGCGTCGAGATAGGCCTGCGCGGTGGCGAGATCCGGCTTCTCGACAAAGCGCGAGACGTCGAACACGCCGCCCCTGTCCGCCCCGACCTCGATATAGCCATATCCGGTCTCGGGCTGGGTCGGCTTCAAGCCGAACACCACGAGCCGCCCGGCATTTGCCGCGGCCGCGCCCGCCTCGATGCTTTGCCAGAACTGAGCGGTCGTCGAGATCTCATGGTCAGACGGCACCACCAGCACCAGCTCGTCGCCATATTCGGAGAGCGTGCGCAGGCTGGCCAGCGCGACGGCGGCGGCTGTGTTGCGGCCCGTCGGCTCGAACAAAGGTCCGCCGCCCTTGAGATCAACGCCGGCAAGGGCGGCATGGACACGCTCGGCGTGACGTTCCGCGGCTATCAGGAAGATCGGCGTCTCGCCGTCCGGCCGCGCCGCCAGCCGGCGCAAGGTCCTGGCCAGCATCGAGCCATCGCCGGAAAAATCGTGGAACTGCTTGGGGTTGTCCTCGCGCGACAGCGGCCACAGCCGCGAGCCGACGCCGCCACTCATGACGAAACTGACGATGCGCTGAGGCAAGATTCGGGACTCCAGGCGGCCGGAGAAATCGTTTTAGCGGGGTCATGGTTGGTCACACAAGGCTGGAGCTCGCCTTTCGCGAACTGCCTCAACCCGCTGCCGTCCCGACCGGCGCGACGAAAGCCGAACGAAATGCGACAGAAGTGCTGCCATTGCCGCTTGCAGTATCGAAAAGCGGCGGCTATAAGCCCGCCGTCTGGTCACGGAGTGTAGCGCAGTCTGGTAGCGCACCTCGTTCGGGACGAGGGGGTCGCAGGTTCAAATCCTGCCACTCCGACCAGAAGAAACAAGCACTTGGATGCTTGCATCCCGCGCGCCTCGTTGACTTTTTTCGTGGAACAGTGAGCCGATTGGCTTGTGCCGCCTATTGTGCTCGACAGCCGGCCGTTCCTTTGACCTAATGGCGTACTGTCCTGGGTTCGTGGAGCGCGGAACCCGCAGAGCGGCTGAGAGAATGACATTCAAGCCTACAGCCATTTCGATCGCGACGCTGCTTCTGGCAGCAGGCTGCTCGTCGACCACCGCGTCGATCAGCCCGGCGAAATACGACAAGATGAACTGCGCCGAGCTCAACAATGCGGTGGGCGACACCGCCACGGATATTTCGCGCACCGCAATCGCCCGCGGCAAGGTCGCCAATACCAGCGTGCCGAATTGGCTGCTCGGCGGCGAACGTGTGAAGACGGCGGTCGCCGATCGCGAAAGCGCCCGGATCGAACGGCTGCAGCAACAGCAGCAGGCGATCGTGACGGCCAGAAAGCAACGGTGCCCCTCCGCGCAGTGAGCCGGCGCCCGGTCGGACTCGCCCGGCCTCAGGCGCTGATGCGGAATCGTGTCGAATCGATCGCCGCGTTCATCAGCGTCTGGGTGTAGGCCTCGCGCGGATTGTCGAAGATTTCCTGCGTCGGTCCTTCCTCGACGATCTTTCCCTGCTTCATCACGATGATGTAGTCGGCCATTGCGCGCACCACAGCGAGGTCGTGACTGATGAACAGGTAGGACAGCTCGTGGTCGGCCTGCAGCTTGCGCAGCAATTCCACGATCTGCTTCTGCACCGAACGGTCGAGCGCCGAGGTCGGCTCGTCCAGCACCACCACTTTCGGCTTCAGGATCATGGCGCGGGCAATGGCGATGCGCTGGCGCTGGCCGCCGGAGAATTCGTGCGGGTAGCGATTGCGAGCGTTGGGATCGAGACCGACCTCGCGCAGCGCCTCGACGGCGCGCTGGTCGCGCTGCTTGCCGGTCAGCGAAGGCTCATGCACCAG
Organism: Mesorhizobium sp. M2A.F.Ca.ET.042.01.1.1; assembly: GCF_003997405.1. Lineage (NCBI taxonomy): Bacteria > Pseudomonadati > Pseudomonadota > Alphaproteobacteria > Hyphomicrobiales > Phyllobacteriaceae > Mesorhizobium > Mesorhizobium sp. M2A.F.Ca.ET.042.01.1.1. The sequence goes on along the minus strand of NZ_RZRX01000023.1, from coordinate 27,544 downwards.
AAGCCCTTCGGTGATCACCTGGCCGACGGTCATGCGCGGCGACAGCGAACCGAACGGATCCTGGAAGACGAGCTGCAATTCGCGCCTGAGCGGCCGCATCGCCTGGCGATCGGCTTCTGAGATGTCGCGGTCGCCGAAGCGGATGACGCCGTCGCTAGGCAGGAGCCTCAGCAGCGCGCGGCCAAGCGTCGACTTGCCGGAACCCGACTCGCCGACGATGCCGATCGTCTGGTTGCGCTTCAGCCGGACCGAGATCTTGTCCACGGCGCGCAGCATCAGTGGCTCGCCACCGAGGAAGCCGCCGCCGATCTTGAAGACGACCTCGACATTGCGGCCTTCGAGCAGCACCGGCGCGTTAGCCGGCGGTGCTGCTTTGCTGCCGGTCGGCTCGGCCGCGAGCAGCATTTTGGTGTAGGCGTGCTGCGGATTTGCGAAGAGCGCTTCCGCCGCGCCCTCCTCCACCACCTCGCCCTGGCGCATGACATAGACGCGGTCGGCGAAACGGCGCACGATGCCGAGGTCGTGGGTGATGAAGACGATCGCCATGCCGAGCTTGCGCTGCAACTCGGCCAGCAGCACCAGGATCTGCGCCTGGATGGTGACGTCGAGCGCTGTCGTCGGCTCGTCGGCGATCAGGATGTCGGGATCGTTGGCGAGAGCCATGGCGATCATGACGCGCTGACGCTGGCCGCCCGACATTTCGTGCGGATAGGATTTCATGCGCCGCTCGGGATCGGGAATGTGCACCAGCCTGAGCAGCTTCAGCGCTTCTTCGCGCGCCGCCGGTCCGGAGAGCCCGCGGTGGCGGCGGATCGGCTCGATCAGCTGATTGCCGATGGTGTAGAGCGGGTCGAGCGAGGTCATCGGCTCCTGGAAGATCATGCTGATCTTGCGGCCGCGCACCTTGTTGAGCTCGCTCTTCGACAGGGTCAGAAGGTTCTGGCCGCGGTAGTCGACATGGCCGGTCGCCTCGCCATTGGAGGACAAGAGGTTCATCGCCGCCATCATCGTCTGGCTCTTGCCGGAGCCGGATTCGCCCACGACGGCGACGGTCTCGCCCGCCTTCACGTTGATACTAATGCCCTTGACCGCCTCCACCGTGCCGTCGAGGGTCCGGAAGCGGACGCGCAGGTCCTTGACGCTGAGGATCGTTTCGGTGGCCATGTCAGCGGTCCCCATCTTATCGATCTTTCGGGTCAAGCGCGTCGCGCAGGCCGTCGCCGACGAAGTTCAGGGCAAACAGCGTTGAGACGAGGAAGAAAGCCGGGAACAGCAGCAGCCAGTTGGCGTAGCCGATGTTCTTGGCGCCGACCGAGATCAGCACGCCCCAGCTCGTCATCGGCTCCTGGACGCCAAGGCCCAGGAAAGAAAGGAAGCTCTCCAGGATGATGACCTGCGGCACAAGCAGCGTCATGTAGATGACGACCGGGCCAAGCAGGTTGGGGATGACATGGCGCAGCAGGATGCCGCGCTGGCCGACGCCCATGGCCTCCGCCGCCTGGACATATTCCTGCCTGCGGATGGAGAGCGCCTGGCCGCGCACGATGCGCGCCATGTCGAGCCACAGCACGGCGCCGACCGCCAGGAACATCAGCACGAAGTTGCGGCCGAAGAACACCACCAGCATGATGACGAAGAAGATGAAGGGCAGCGAATAGAGCACGTCGACGATGCGCATCATCACCTCGTCGACCCGACCGCCGGCGAAGCCTGCGGTCGCGCCGTAGATGACGCCGATGACGCCGGCGACGACGCCGGCGAGCAGGCCGATGGCGAGCGAGATGCGCCCAGCCATAAGCGTGCGCGAAAGCAGGTCGCGGCCGGTGTTGTCGGTGCCGAAGTAGAAATATTGCTGCTTGACGGCCGAGCTCATCGTCACTTCGCGGCCGTCGGGCGACTTGTTCTCGATCCTGGTGTCGTCAAAGGCGTCGGAACGGTCGAGGTAGCGGATGTTGCGGTCGTCGATCGGCTTGGTCGAGGTGACGGTGACGATGACGCGGTTGCCGTCCTGATGCCATTCCTTGATGTCGGCGCGCATGCGCTTGATCGCGTCGGTGAGCGCACCCTGTATCATGTCGGGCTTCGGATAGGCCGAGAGGCTCGGCGGCATGCGCACATAGTCGCCGTAGATGGTGGTGTATTCGTGCGGCACGACCATTGGGCCGAACACGCTGATGACGGCGATGAAGGCCAGGTAGTAGAGGCTGAACATGGCGGCGCGGTTGCGCTTCAGCCGCGCCCAGGCATTGCCCCAAAGCGAGCGGCCGACGATCGGCTCGGGTACGGCGACGGCAAGGTCAGTCATAGCGCACCCTCGGATCAACGACCGCGTAGAGAAGATCGACGATCAGGTTGAAGACGATGGTGAAGAGCGCGATCACCACCACGGTTCCCATGACCAGCGTGTAGTCGCGGTTGAGCGCGGCATCGACGAAATAGCGGCCGACGCCGGGAATGGAGAAGATGGTCTCGACGATGATCGAGCCGGTGAGCAGCGCCGCCGCTGCCGGGCCGGTGAAGGAGACGATCGGCAGCACGGCGCCGCGCAGCGCGTGCTTGACCACCACCGACCAGTCGGAGAGGCCGAGCGCGCGGGCGGTGCGGATGTGGTGGGAGCGCAGGCTCTCGATCATCGAGCCGCGCATCAGGCGGGCCACGATGGCGATCTGCGGCAAGGCCAGCGTCAGCACCGGGCCGACCTTGTTGATCAAAGCGCCGTCGCCCCAGCCGCCGATCGGCAACAGCTTCCAGGACAGCCCGAAGACAAGCTGGATCACCGGCGCGATGACGAAGGTCGGGATGGTGCTGCCTGCGGTGGCCAAGGCGATCACCGAATAGTCGGCGATTTTGTTCTGGTTGAGCGCCGCGATCGTGCCGAGGACGGAGCCCAACAGCAGCGCCAGAACCAGCGCCGACGTGCCAAGCTGAACGGAGATCGGCAGGCCCTTGGCGAAGAGTTCGGTGACGGTGAAATCCGGCAGATTGTAGCTTGGGCCGAAACTGCCGCGCAGAAGATTGCCGAGATAGTGAAGATATTGCAGCCAGAGCGGATCGTTGAGGCCGAACTGGGCTTCGAGATTGGCCCTGATCTCGGGGCTCAGGCCCCTCTCCTGGTTGAACGGGCCGCCAGGGGCAACGCGGATCAGGAAGAACGCCACCGTCACGATGACGAACAGCGTCGGGATGGCGGTCAACAGCCGCCGGAAGACATAACGCAACATCGGCGCCCCGCTTCAGCCAGGGCGACAACTCTCCAGACGGGATCGTGGCGCGCTGGCATCTCTGATCTTCGCACCGGGATGCTCGAAAATCCAATCCGACTTTCGGCCCGACACGACGACAGACCGTGACCGCCGCTCACCAAACGGGGAGCGGCGGCACGGCCAAGGTTGATTGTCAGTCCTTGGAGATGAAGCGGGACGGATGAATGTCCATCACATTGTCGTCGAAGCCATGCACCTTCGAGGACACGATGTCGTGGTAGCTGTAGTAGAGCAGCGGGATCGCGCCGACGTCGTCGACGAGGATGCGCTCGGCCTCGGCGAGGTCCTTCATGCGCTCTTCCGGCTTGCCGCCGGCGGCCGCGGCCTTGTCCATGGCAGCCTCGTAGGCCGGGCTGTTGTAGTTCGAGTAGTTGTTGCCGCTCGCCTTGCGCGAGATGCCGAGGAAGGTCTCCGGATCCTTGTAGTCGGCGATCCAGGCGGCGCGGGCCACGTCGTAATTGCCCTTTTGCTCGAGGAAGGCATAGTGGGTCTTGGTGTCGGTGTTGAGCAGCGTCACCTCGACGCCGAGCGGCTTCAGCTGTTCCTGGATGGCGACTGCCGTGTTCTTATGGTTCTCCGAGGTGTTGTAGCGGATTTCCATCTTCAGCGGATGCTCAGGCGTATAGCCGAGCTTCTCCAGGATTTTCTTGGCCTCGTCCTCGCGGTCGATCTGCGGCGTGTCGGCGTATTTGGCCAATGCCGGCGTGTAGCCTTCGATGCCCGGAGGCACCATCGAATAACCGGGCAGCATGGAATTCTGCCAGACCTTCTCAGCGAGGAAGTCGCGATCGATCGCCATCGAGATGGCGTTGCGCAGCTCGACATTGTCCCAAGGCGCCTTGTCAGTCTTGATCGCAAAATAATAGGTGCCGAGATATGGCCCGACACGGACCTGATCACCGAATTTGGTCTTGAGATCGGCGAGCTGTTCGGTCGGCAGGTCACCATAGCTGTCGAGCTCGCCGGCCTCGAATCGCTTCATCGCCGAAGAGCGATCCTCGGTCGGGATGTAGTTGACCACGTCGAGCTTGACGCTCGCAGCGTCCCAGAACTTCGGGTTCTTGACCAATTTCATATGGTCGTTAGGGACCCATTCGGCCAGAGTGTAGGCGCCGTTCGAAACCAGCTTGCCCGGCTTGATCCAGTCGGCGCCGAGCTTGTCCATGGAAGCCTTGTTGACCGGATAGGTCGCCTGGTGGGTCAGCATCTCCAGGAAATAGGGCGTCGGAGCCTTCAGCGTGACTTCAAGCGTGTTGGCGTCGATCGCCTTCACGCCCATATCCTCGGCCTTGCCTTTCTTGGTGTTGAAGTCCTCGGCGCCCTTCACCGGATAGAGCATCGAGGCGTATTCCGCAGCGGTGGCCGGATCTTCCAGCCGATGGAACGAATAGACGAAGTCGTCCGCCGTCACCGGGGTGCCGTCCGACCAGAGGCCGTCCTTGCGCAGCTTGAAGGTGTAGACGGTGCCGTCGTCGGACACCGTCCAGCTTTCGGCGGCGCCCGGAATGAGGTTCGTCTTCTGGTCATGCATGACGAGGCCCTGGAACAGGTCGCGTATGATATCGGCCTCGTAGGTCGTCGACGTCTTGTGCGGATCGACCGTCTCCGCCTCCGCGGCGGCGCCGCGGTTGTAGACGGTTTCGGCGAAAGCATGGGTGTAGAAGGAGCCCGTGGCCAGAGCCAAGGTGGTGGCGAACGCCGTCGCCTTCAGCATGTTTTTCAGCATGAAGTTCTCCCTGTCGGCGCAGCCCCTCAGCCACGCCTTTCTTAAGTGTTGACGCCCCGGAACCGTTGAAACGGCCCCTTTCAGGCGTGCCGCCGGTCCCTTCCGGCTGCTGGTGGCTGGAGACTAGACAGAGCGGAATCTTATTTCAACCATTGCCTGCTTGACGCAAAGTGAGCGTCATCACGCTAAAACAGCGAAAACTAACGTTATAAACCGAACTTCAACTTGGCACACCCGCCGGTTGTTCGACGCGTTTTCTGTTTTTGCAGGCGGGGTTTGGCATTCTCCGCAACATGCTGAAAAACCGAAAATTCCTTGCTTCGTGCTGTCGTTTCCGGGCGGATGCCACGGGCACATCGGCAGTCGAATTCGCCATGCTTGCGCCGGTTTTCATCCTGCTTTTGCTCGGCATGGTTGCATACGGAATCTATTTCGGCGCCAGCCATTCTGTGCAGCAGATCGCCGCCGATGCGGCGCGAACGGCGATCGCCGGCCTCAACCAGACCGAGCGGCAGGCACTGGTCACCGATTTCATCGCGCATGACGTCTCCGGCTACCCGTTCGTCGATCCCAACAAGCTGACCGTCAACGCACAGGACAGTGTCGCCGATGGCAGCCAGTTCGTCGTCTCCGTCACCTATGATGCGCGCAACCTGCCGATCTGGAACCTGTTCAGGACGCTGCCGCTGCCGGGCACGACGATACAGCGCCAGTCGACGATTCGTGTCGGAGGCATATGATGTCCATCAAGGGGGGATTGATGGCGGCGACGAGGAGGCTCGTCGCCGACCCTAGCGCGAATTTCGCCGTCATGACGGCGCTGTGCACGCCAGTGGCGCTGGCGCTGACCGCCTTCGCGATCGACGAAGGTTCCCTTTACAACGAGCGCCGTGCCGCGCAGTCGATCGTCGACCTCGCCGCCATCACCGCGGCCTCGAACATCACCAATGCCCAGCAGGCGGTGCTGACGACGCTCGCCGACAACGGCATCACCTCGGTCGCGGTGCAGCAACAAGGCACCAACGTGGCGCCAACCGCCTCCAAGGCGGTCGTCCAGGTCGTGCCGGGGCGCTACACGGGCGTCAGCACCATTGCCGCCGGCAGCCGGTTCGAGGCGGGCAAGCTGCCCTACAATGCCGTGCAGGTGTCGCTGAAGAAGCAAGGCACGCTCTATTTCGCCGGCTCGATCATGGCGCCGCCCACACTCGGCACGACGGCCATCGCCAGCGCGCAGCCGCAGGCAGCTTTCTCGGTCGGCTCGCGACTCGCCAGTCTCAATGGCGGCATTCTCAACGCGCTTATCGGCAGCCTTCTCGGCGGCAACATCTCGCTCAGCGTGATGGATTACAATTCGCTGATCTCGGCCGATGTCGACGTGCTCTCCTTCGTCGACCAACTTGCCGTGCAGCTCAGGCTGACCGGCGTTTCCTATTCGGACGTGCTCGCCTCGAAGGCGACGGTCGGCCAGATCGCCACCGCCATGGCCAACGTGCCGGGGCTGGACCGTACGGCCAAGATCGCATTGCAGGCCATGGCTTCCAGCGCCACCAATACCGTCAAGATTCCGCTCAGCACTCTCGTCGACCTTGGCTCGGTGGGCAGCCTGGGCCTTGGACAGAAACCCGCCGGGCTGTCGGTCGACGCCAGCGCGCTCAGCATGTTGACGGCGGCGGCGGCTTTGGCCAACGGCACGAACCAGGTCGCGGTCAATCTCGGCGCTACCATACCGGGACTGACATCGACGACGCTTGCCATCGCCATCGGCGAGCCCATGCAGAACTCGCCCTGGCTCGCGGTGGGGGAAGCAGGCACCGTGGTGCGCACGGCGCAGACGCGCATCAAGCTAAATGCCAGCGTCACCGTCGGCAATTCCAATCTCGGCGGCGGCATCAATCTGCTTGCCGTCAACCTGCCGCTCAATATCGAGGTCGCCTATGCCGAGGCCAAGCTGACCGATATCACCTGTCCGACCGGCCCCTCCAGCATCAAGGTCTCGATCGCCGCGCAACCAGGGGTGGTCGAGGCGCATCTGGCCGACAGCAACACCAGCGGTTTCGCGGACTTCACCAAGCCGCAATCCTTCTCCGACGCCGAGATCGCGGATGTCAGCCTCAAGCTGTTGCTGATCAACCTCAACCTGCTGCAGATCAAAGGATCGTCGGCCTTTTCAATCACCAACATGGCGCCGACCACGCTGACCTATAGCGCCACCGACATCGGCAACAAGGCGATCAAGACGGTTTCGACGAAGAACCTGACGCAGTCGCTGACGACATCGCTGGTCAACAACCTGTCGTTGTCGGTCAACGCGCTGGGGCTCGGCCTCGACGTGACCGCCCTGCTCGGCGCAGTCAAGCCGGCGGTGACGACGCTGCTCAACGGCGTGACCGCGCCGGTCGACAGCCTGGTCTACAACGTGCTTGGGACAATTGGCGTGCATGTCGGCGAGGCCGATGTGCGCGTGACCGGCGCGACCTGCGGCCGCTCGGTGCTCGTCCAGTAGACCGCTATCAGCCAATCCTTCCGACAAAACTGCCCAATGGCGGCAACGCCAGCGCGCTCTCCCCGACAACGCCGCCAAGAACGCCGGCGACATCAACGGCAAGAGCCGTTATCTCGACATCCCCGATCTCGGCCGGCAGCGCCCAGTTCGCCGGCTCCGCGGCGAAGTTGAAGACGCACAGCAATCTCTCATCCTCCTGCTGGCGTATGAAGGCCAGCACGTCGCCCTCGGCCTCGAGAAAACGGATGGAGCCGGCGATCAACGCCGGATGGCGCCTGCGCAGGCCAAGGATCGAACGGTAGACCGCGAGCACGGAACCGCCCTCGCCATCCTGAATGTCGACCGCGCGGGCGCGATGCGCCAGCGGCACCGGCAGCCAGGGCTTGGCCGTCGAGAAACCGGCATTTTCCGCCTCTGCCTGCCACACCATTGGCGTGCGGCAACCGTCCCTGCCCTTCACGCCCGGCCAGAAGCGGATGCCGACGGGATCGCGCAGATCCTCATAGGCGAGCTCGGCTTCCTCCAGCCCCAGTTCCTCGCCCTGGTAGAGGCAGATCGATCCGCGCAGGCATGACAGCAGCGCGATCGAGAATTTCGCCACCGCGTCCGGGCTCTCGCCGGGCCGCGTCCAGCGGCTGACATGGCGCACGACGTCATGGTTGGAGAAAGCCCAGCAGACCCAGCCGTCCGGGGCGGTCGTCTCGAACGCCTCCACGCAGCCGCGCACATGAGCGGCGGAAAATTGCGGGCTGAGCAGGTCGAACGTGTAGCACATCTGCAATTTATCGCCGCCGGAGACATAGGCAGCGAGCGTCTGCAGCGAACGCTCCTCGTCGCCCACCTCGCCGACCGCGGCGCGATCCGGATATTCGTCGAGCAGCGCGCGGAAGCGTTTCAGGAAGTCGAGATTCTCGGGACGCGTCTTGTCGAAGAGATGCTCCTGGAAGGCATAGGTGCTGGTCGCACCGTTGGTGCCGGCGACGCTCGCGGCCAAAGGCGGGTTGTCGCGCAGCCAGCGGTCGTGAACATAGTAGTTGACGGTATCCAGCCGGAAGCCGTCCACGCCGCGCTCCAGCCAGAAGCGCACGGTGTCGAGCAGCGCATCCTGGACCTCCGGATTGTGAAAGTTGAAATCCGGCTGCGCGGCGAGGAAATTGTGCATGTAGTACTGCCGGCGGGTGGCATCCCACTCCCAGGCGGGGCCGCCGAACAGCGATTGCCAATTATTAGGCGCGCTGCCGTCCGGCTTCGCATCGGACCAGACGTACCAGTCAGCCTTGGCGTTGTCGCGGCTGGCGCGGCTTTCGACGAACCATTCGTGCTTGTCGGAAGAATGCGAGATCACCTGGTCGATGATGAGCCTCAGACCGAGCCGGTGCGCCTCGGCGACGAGCGCGTCGAAATCCTCCAGCGAGCCGAACATCGGATCGACGTCGCGGTAGTCCGAAACGTCGTAGCCCATATCGGCCATCGGCGACTTGAAGAAGGGCGACAGCCAGACGGCGTCGGCGCCGAGCGAAGCGATATGGGCGAGCCTGGCCGTGATGCCATTGAGGTCACCGCTGCCGTTGCCGGTCGTGTCCTGGAAGGAGCGCGGATAGACCTGGTAGATGACGCAGCCGCGCCACCATTGTGCACCCTGTCCAGCATTGCCATCGATCATTACGATCCCTTCCTGGCGCGGCCGTTCGCCGCCTGTCGCTCAATCATGAAACTCACACAGCGGCCAGGCAGCGGCCGTGCCAGATCGACCGGTTGCGTCTCGACCGCTGAGAGCCACTCGAAGCCTTCCCGCACCGGCAAGGTGAAGACACATTGGCGGCGGTCGCCGTTGACGAGGATCGCGAGGCGCTCGCCCTGGCTATCGCCGAGCAGCATGACGAGGCGGTGTCGGCCGGGATCGTTCCAATCGCCCTCGCCGAGCGGTATGCCGGCCTCGGTGAGCCAGGCCACGTCGGGAAATTCTCCATCATCGGCGGGCTCACCGGTTAGGAAGCGTGTGCCCGCCAGCGCAGGAAAGGCCCGGCGCAGCGCGGCAAGCGACGATGCGTATTGCTCCAGGGCCTGATCGCGGCCGGCCCAGTCGAGCCAGGTGATGGCGTTGTCCTGCGCATACGCGTTGTTGTTGCCGTTTTGCGTGCGGCCGAACTCGTCGCCGGCCGTCAGCATGATGGTGCCGCGCGAGGCAAAGAGGGTGGCGAGCAACGCGCGTCGGTCGTTGGAGCGGGCCAGGCTGATCGCCTCGTTGTCCGTCTCGCCTTCGGCGCCGTTGTTCCAGGACAGATTGTCGTTATGGCCGTCGCGGTTCTGTTCGCCATTGGCCTCGTTGTGCTTGCGCTCATAGGCGACGATATCGGCGAGCGTCATGCCGTCATGCGCGGCGATGAAGTTGACCGTTCGGGTCATCGGCCGGCCGTTCCTGCCGAAGACGTCGGAGGAGCCGGCAAGCCGTGTCGCCAGCGCACCGATCGCGCCGGCGTCGCCGCGCCAAAAGCGCCTGACATCGTCGCGGTAACGGTCGTTCCATTCCAGATAGGGCGGGCGGAAATTGCCGAGCTGATAGCCGTTCGGGCCGATATCCCAGGGCTCCGCGATCAGCACGCGGTCGGCGAGCACGGGATCGCTGGCTATACCCTGCAGCAGCGGCGCCTCCGGATCGAAGGCGCCATCGACGCGACCGAGCACCGGCGCCAGGTCGAAGCGAAAGCCGTCGACGCCGGCGAAGCGGACGAAGTCGCGTAGCGTGTCGAGCACCATCTCGCGCACCCCCGGATGGTCGCAGGCAACCGTGTTGCCGGTGCCAGTGTCGTTGACCAGCTGGCCATCCGACTGATGCCCGTAGTAAGCCAGCGCATCGAGCCCGCGCAGCGACAGCGTCGGCCCGAGCCGGTCGCTTTCGCCGGTATGGTTGAAGACAAGGTCCAGGATGGTGCCGATGCCGGCCTTGCGCAGCGCTGCGACAGTGTCGCGCAACTCCTTGAGACCGCCAGGCGCGAGACGCGGGTCGAGCGTCATGAAGGTGACGGGGTTGTAGCCCCAGGCGTTGCTGAGGCCCAGCGGCGGCAGGTGCCGCTCGTCGATCGACGCGGTAATCGGCATCAATTCGACGGCCGAGACGCCGAGACGCTTCAGGTGCTCGACGACCGCCGGATGGGCGAGCGCCGTGATGGTGCCGCGCTGCGCTTCCGGAATGTCGGGATGCAGTTTTGTGAAGGAGCGGACGTTGAGCTCGTAAATCAAGCCGCCGGGTTGGAACAGAGGCGGCTTGGGCGCCACGGCCTCAGGCGGCGCCACCACGATCGCCTTGGGCATCAGGGGTGCGGTGTCGGCCCCCTCGTTGCGCTTGGCGGCAAGCCGCCAATGGTATTGGTAAGGACGATCGATCTCGACGGCGTAGGGATCGGTGAGGAGCTTGTCGGGATCGAACCACAGGCCGCGCTCCGGCGCGTAGTCGCCGTCGGCGCGAAAGCCGTAGCGCGTCCCGTCACAAAGGCCGGGGACAAGGAGCGCGTGCACGCCCTCGCCTTCCGGCTTCAGCTCCAGCCGATCGAGTTCGCGCGCGCCGCTGTTGTCGAAAAGCGAGACCCAGAGGCGCCGCGCCGATGAGGACCAGACGGCAAAGCGGATGCCTTCGGCGGTGATGGTGGCGCCGAGTTGGGTCATGCGGGCGCCTCCCCTTCTCCCCTTGCGGGAGAAGGTGGATCGGCGCGCAGCGCCGAGACGGATGAGGGGTGTTGGACGGAGTGAGGCGCCGGCGATGTGAACGCCGGTTTGCGCCAAGCTGGAGCACCCCTCATCCGTCCGAGCTTCGCTCGGCCACCTTCTCCCACAAGGGGAGAAGGGGGAGCCTTCTCTTGCACCCTCAAGTAATCACGCTCGGCTTGTTGCGGCCGGTGTAGCTCTTGATGCCGGCGATGTCGTCGGCGGCGGCGATCAAGTCGGCGAGCGCTTCCTGCGTGTCGAGATCGTGCCTGGCCTTGTCCGGTTCGTAGCGCTCGATATAGACGCGCAGCGTCGCTCCCGAGGTGCCGGTGCCGGAGAGGCGCAGCACGACGCGCGAGCCGCCCTCGAATAGTATCCTGATGCCCTGGTTCTTGCTCACCGAGCCGTCGACCGGATCGTGATAGGCAAAGTCGTCGGCCTTGGCGATCTTCAGGCCGCGCACGCTCGTTCCGGGCAGCGAACCGAGCTTGGCGCGCAGCTCATCCACCAGGGCGTTGGCACGGTCGCTCTCGACCTCTTCATAGTCGTGGCGCGAATAGTAGTTTCGGCCGTAGGTCGCCCAGTGCTCCGTGACGATCCGCTTGCAGCTCTCGCCGCGCGCGGCGAGGATGTTGAGCCACAAAAGCACGGCCCACAACCCGTCCTTCTCGCGCACATGGTTGGAGCCGGTGCCGGCGCTTTCCTCGCCGCAGATGGTCGCCATGCCGGCGTCGAGCAGGTTGCCGAAGAACTTCCAGCCGGTCGGTGTCTCGTAGATGCCGATGCCGAGCTTTTCGGCGACGCGGTCGGCGGCGCCGCTGGTCGGCATGGAGCGGGCAATGCCCTTCAGGCCGTCCTTGTAGCCCGGCGCCAGTTTGGCATTGGCGGCGAGCATCGCGACCGAATCCGAGGGCGTGACGAAGATGCCTTTGCCGATGATCAGATTGCGGTCGCCGTCGCCGTCTGAGGCCGCGCCGAAATCCGGCGCGTCGGGCCCCATCATCTCGTCATAGAGATGTTTTGCGTGCACCAGGTTCGGATCGGGATGATGGCCGCCAAAGTCCGGCAGCGGCTTGAAGTTGCGGCAGGTGCCGTCCGGCGCGCCGAGCCGGCGTTCCAGGATTTCCTTGGCATAGGGACCGGTCACCGCATGCATGGCATCGAAGCGCATCCGGAAGCCCGATTTGAACAGCTTCCTCAGCGCCTCGAAGTCGAACAGGCTCTCCATCAATTCGGCATAGTCCTTGACCGGGTCGATGATCTCGACCGTCATGTCGCCGGCCTTGACGGTCCCGATCGTGTCGATGTCGATCTCGCCGATATCGGCGATCTTGAAGCTCTTGATTTCCTTCGACCTGGCGAAGATCGCGTCGGTGATCTTTTCCGGCGCCGGGCCGCCATTGCCGGCATTGTATTTGATGCCGAAATCCTCATGCGGACCGCCGGGATTGTGGCTCGCCGACAGGATGATGCCGCCGAAGGTCTTGTATTTGCGGATGACGTTGGAAGCGGCGGGCGTCGAGAGAATGCCGCCCTGGCCGACCATCACCTTGCCGAAGCCGTTGCCGGCGGCTATGGCGATCGCCTTCTGGATGACCTCGCGGTTGTAGAAGCGGCCGTCGCCGCCGATCACCAGCGTCTTGCCCTGAAAACCGTCCAGCGCGTCGAAGATCGACTGGATGAAGTTCTCGGCGTAGTGCTCCTGCTGGAACACCGGCACCTTCTTGCGCAGGCCGGACGTGCCGGGCTTCTGGTCGGGATAGGGTTTGGTGGGGACGGTTTTTATCATGCCTCAGGCAGCCCTTTTCGAAAGCAGCAAGCGATAGAGTTCGACGTATTTTTCGGCGCTCTTGTCCCAGGAGACATCGGCCTTCATGCCCTGGCGCTGGATCGAGGCCCAGGTCGCCGGCCGCGCATGCTGCTCGACCAGCCGCTGGATGGCATGGAGCATGGCGCCGCCATTGTTGGGCGCGAACTGGAAACCGGTGGCGACGCCTGCCGACAAGGCGGCCTCGTTGGCGTCGATGATGGTGTCGGCCAAACCGCCCGTCCTGGCGACGACCGGCACGCAGCCATAGCGCAGGCCGTAGAGCTGTGTGAGCCCGCAAGGCTCGAAGCGGGACGGGATGATGATGGCGTCGCAGCCGCCCTGCATGACATGCGACAGCCCCTCGTCGTAACCGACGACGACGCCGACGCGGCCGCGATGCCGCGCGGCGGCGGCTAGCAGCGTGCCTTCGAGGCCGGCATCTCCCGAGCCGAGAATGGCGAGGCGCGCGCCGGCGGCGACGATGCCGTCGACGACCGCGGCTAGGATGTCCATGCCCTTCTGCCAGGTCAGCCGGCTGACGACGCAGACGATCGGGCTGCCATCCGCCTCCAGGCTGAAACGCTCCTCGACGGCCTTGCGGTTCTTGGCGCGGGCGGCAAGCGTTTCGGCCGAATAATTGACGACGAGATGCTTGTCCGTCTCGGGATCCCAGATGTCGACATCGATGCCGTTGACGATGCCGTAGAGGTCGGTGGCGCGCATGTTGATCAGGCCGTCGAGGCCCATGCCGAATTCGGGCGAGCGTATTTCCTGCGCATAGGTCGGACTCACCGTGGTGATCGCCCAGGCCGCCTGGAGACCGGCCTTCAGGAAGCCGACGCCGCCATAATATTCGACTCCGTCGAGTTGCATCGCCACGCCCGGCAGGCCGAGCTCGCCAAAAATGCCGGCGCCGAACTGGCCCTGGAAGGCAAGGTTGTGCACTGTGATCAGCGACGGCACGCCGACCGCCTTGCCGTAGCGCATATAGGCAAGCGTCATCGCCGACTGCCAGTCATGGGCATGCACGATGTCCGGCTGGTAACCGGAGATCGCGCCCCCGGCAATGTCGCCGCCGACCTGGCTGAGCGCCGCGAAACGACGCCAATTGTCCGGCCAGTCGGCGCCGGATGCGGTGCCGTAAGGGCCGCCCTGGCGATCGAAGAGATGCGGCGCGTCCAAAACGAAGAGATCGAGGTCGCCGATCTTGACGGCATGGATCGAAGCCTTGCCGCCCTGCAGCAACGGATACTGGTAGACGGGTTTCTTCTTTGCGAAGGCAGCCATCACGACGGGATAGCCGGGAACCAGCGTGCGCATTGCGACGCCCTTGCCAGCCAGCGCGATCGGAAGGGCGCCGGTCACGTCGGCAAGCCCGCCGGTCTTGATCAGCGGGAAGATTTCGGGCGTGACCGACAGAACCTGCATGCGCTCCACATTCCGATCTCAACGTGACAGGTCAAAGTGACAATCTGTTGATCAAGCCGTCAACCCGATAGGCTTGATCGGCAAGTTGACGGCTTGATCGACCCTACGGGGTCGACAGCTTGTTGATCATGTCCTGCGTGATCAGGCAGATGCCCTTTTCAGATACGCGAAAACGCTTGGCGTCGAGCGCCGCATCCTCGCCGACCACCAGCCCCTCGGGGATTTGCACCCCATGGTCGATGACGACGCGCCTGAGGCGCGCGTTGCGGCCGACAGTCACGTCGGGCAGCATCACAACCTCCTCCAGCTTCGAATAGGAGTTGATGCGCGCGCCGGTGAAGATCAGGCTGCGACGCAGCGAAGCGCCGGAGACGATGCAGTCGCCGGACACCAGCGAGGAGATCGCCTCGCCGCGGCGGCCGTCCTCGTCATGCACGAACTTTGCCGGCGGCTTCAATTCCGCATAGGTCCAGATCGGCCAGTCGCGGTCGTAGAGGTCGAGCTCGGGCGTGACGTCGGTGAGGTCGATATTAGCTTCCCAATAGGCATCGACCGTTCCGACGTCGCGCCAGTAGGGCTCGGACTCATGCGAGGAACGCACGCAGGATTTGGCGAAGCGGTGGGCGATCGCCTTACCGTGCTGGACGATATAGGGGATGATGTCCTTGCCGAAGTCGCGGCTGGAGCCGGGCTCGGCGGCGTCGCGGCGCAGCTGCTCCATCAGGAACTTGGTCTTGAAGACATAGATGCCCATTGATGCCAGCGCGAATTCCGGCTTGTCCGGGATGCCCGGCGGATCGGCCGGCTTTTCGACGAAGGCGATGATGTTGTCCTTGGCATCGACATGCATGACGCCGAAGCCGGTCGCCTCCAGGCGCGGCACCTCCAGGCAGCCGACGGTGACGTCGGCGCCGGCATCGACATGCTGGCGCAGCATCAGCTCGTAGTCCATCTTGTAGATGTGGTCGCCGGCGAGGATGACCATGTATTCCGGCCCATAGGCCTCGATGATGTCGATGTTCTGGTAGACGGCGTCGGCCGTGCCTTCATACCATTGCGTTTCCGAAACGCGCTGCGACGCCGGCAGGATGTCGAAGCTTTCGTTTCGCTCTGGCCGCAGGAAGTTCCAGCCGCGCTGCAGGTGGCGGATCAGCGAATGCGCCTTGTACTGGGTGGCGACGCCGAGGCGGCGGATGCCGGAGTTCAGCGCATTGGACAGCGCGAAATCGATGATGCGCGTCTTGCCGCCGAAATAGACGGCGGGTTTGGCGCGCCGGTCGGTCAGTTCCTTGAGACGGCTGCCGCGGCCGCCGGCCAGCACATAGGCCATGGCGTCGCGCGCCAGCGGCTGGGTTCTTTTGATCTCTGCCATTTTGTTACCCTCCCAAATAACCTGCCCGGACCGAAATCTTAGCAAGGTGAGATATCATCTGCTTCAGTCCGCGACGAATTCCAGCATGATCGTCGACAGCGGCGGCAGAAGCATCGTCGCCGATACGCCGCCCCCTTCCCCGCTCGCCTTGACCGCGCCGCCATTGCCCATGCCGGAGCCGCCATA
Organism: Mesorhizobium sp. M2A.F.Ca.ET.042.01.1.1; assembly: GCF_003997405.1. Lineage (NCBI taxonomy): Bacteria > Pseudomonadati > Pseudomonadota > Alphaproteobacteria > Hyphomicrobiales > Phyllobacteriaceae > Mesorhizobium > Mesorhizobium sp. M2A.F.Ca.ET.042.01.1.1. Next base: position 11,554 of record NZ_RZRX01000023.1, on the reverse strand, counting down.
GTCGGCGGCGTCCGTATTGATGATTTCGCGCCACTTTCCCGCCCTCGGCAGCGGCACGCGATAGTTCTCGCGCGGCACCGGCGTGAAATTGGAGATGACGGCGACCGGGTTGCCGTCCGGCGCGCTGCGCAGCCAGGCGAAGACCGAATTGTCGCGGTCGTCGACGATCAGCCAGGAAAAGCCCTCCGGCTCGCAGTCGCGCGCATGCAGCGCCGGGCGCGAACGGTAGAGGTAGTTCAGGTCGCGCACGGTCTGCCAGACGCCGCGATGCGGCGCGAATTCGAGCAGGTTCCAGTCGAGCGCGCGCGCCTCGCTCCACTCGCGGCGCTGGGCGAATTCCTGGCCCATGAACAGGAGCTTCTTGCCGGGATAGCCCCACATGAAGGCGTAATAGGCGCGCAACGTGGCGAACTTCTGCCAGTCGTCGCCGGCCATCTTGTGGAGCAGCGTGCCTTTGCCGTGCACGACCTCGTCATGCGAGAGCGGCAGCACGAAGTTTTCGGAGAAAGCGTAGACCAGGCCGAAGGTGATGTCGTTGTGGTGGTGCTTGCGGAAGATCGGCTCCTTGGAAAGGTATTCCAGCGTGTCATGCATGAAGCCCATATTCCACTTGAAGCCGAAGCCGAGCCCGCCCTCATGCACGGGACGCGACACTTTCGGCCATGAGGTCGATTCCTCGGCGATCGTCATCACGCCGGGGTGGTGGCCGTAGAGCTCCTTGTTCATCTTCTGCAGGAAGCTGACGGCCTGCAGGTTCTCGCGCCCGCCCTTCTCGTTGGGGATCCATTCGCCCGCCTTGCGCGAATAATCGAGGTAGAGCATCGAGGCGACCGCATCGACGCGCAATCCGTCGACATGGTATTTCTCGGCCCAGAACAGCGCGTTGTTGACGAGTAACGACACCACCTCGCGGCGGCCGAAATTGTAGATCGCGGTGTTCCAATCCGGGTGAAAGCCCTGGCGCGGATCGGCATGCTCGTAAAGCGCGGTACCGTCGAATTGCACCAGCCCGTGCTCGTCGACCGGGAAATGCGCCGGCACCCAGTCGAGGATGACGCCGATGCCGGCGCGATGCGCGCCGTCGACGAAGCGGGCGAAGCCGTCGGGGTCGCCAAAACGGGCCGTCGGCGCGTAAAGGCCCGTGGTCTGGTAGCCCCAGGACGGGTCGTAAGGGTGCTCCGAGATCGGCAGGAACTCGATATGCGTGAAGCCGGTGTCGACGACGTAAGGGATCAGCCGCGCGGCGAGCTCGTCCCAGGAGAGGAACGTTCCGTCGTCGCGGCGCTGCCAGGAGCCGGCATGGACCTCGTAGATTGAGATCGCCTCGCGCCGGGGATCGGCCTTGCGCCAGTAGCCGCGATGCGCCTCGTCGCCCCACTGATGCGCCATCGGCGGCGCCGTCACCGAGGCGGTCGCCGGGCGCAGTTCCGATTCGAAGGCGAACGGGTCGGCCTTGAGCGGCAGGCGCACGCCGTCCGGTCCGATGATCTCGAACTTGTAGGGCTGGCCGGCGGCGAGATCGGGGATGAACAATTCCCAGATGCCGGTGTCCTTGCGGTCGCGCATGGTGTGGCGGCGGCCGTCCCAGTCGTTGAAGGCGCCGACCACGGAGACGCGCCTGGCATTGGGCGCCCAGACGGCGAAATGCACGCCGGTGGCGCCCTCATGATCGATTATGTGGGCGCCGAGCTTATCGAAGAGCCTCAGATGCGAGCCCTCGGCCATGTAATAGTCGTCCATCGGTCCCAGAACCGGGCCGAAGGAATAGGGATCGGTCAGCCACCAGTCGCCGCCGGCATTCCTGGCGTGATAGCGAAGCGGCTGGCGCTTGCGGATCGAGACCTTGCCCTCGAAGAAGCCGGCATCGTCGCGGCGCGAGAGCTCGCCGGCCTCCTTGCCGGTCAGCGTATAGGCGGTGACGAACTCGGCGTTAGGCACGAAGCAGCGGGCGACGAAGCCCTTGCCGGCCTCCTGCACGCCCAGCACCGCGAAAGGATCGCCATGCGTCCCGGCGACAATCGCCGCGACATCGCCGGCTGGCGCCAGTCCGTCCGGCCCGCTTGTCGCAGCGGTCGCGCGCGGCTTCCTCATCAAGCGGTCGCCCTCCCCGGGCATCTTGTTCTGGCGCATGCCTTGGTGCGGCACGCGCCGTTCTTTGTCTTGGCGCATGTCGCGATCCCAAAACCGCTACGCACTTTTGGGCGGCATGCACTAACTTAGTCTTGGTGCATGCCGTGATTTGGGCGGCATGCACCGGGGCCACATTCCTGGTGGCTCATGCAATCATATCAGACGGGCACGTTCCAGATGTCTTTCGCATATTGGCGGATCGTGCGGTCGGACGAGAACCAGCCGACGCGGGCGACGTTGCGGATGGCGCGCGCGTGCCAGTCGGGGCTGTTGCGCCAGACGGCGTCGACCTCGCGCTGGCAGGCGGCGTAGGAATCGAAGTCGGCCGCCACCATGAACCAGTCGCTCTGGTAGAGGCCGTTCATCAGGTCGCGATAGCGGCCGGGATCGTCGGGCGAGAAGACGCCGGAGGAAATGGCGGACACCGCCTGCGACAGCTCGGGCGAGGCCTCGATCACTTCACGCGGATTGTAGCCATTGTTGCGCCGCTCGGCGACTTCGGCGGTGGTGAGGCCGAAGATGAAGATGTTGTCGTCGCCGACATGTTCCTTGATCTCGACATTGGCGCCGTCGAGCGTGCCGATGGTCAGCGCGCCGTTCAGCGCGAACTTCATGTTGCCGGTTCCCGACGCCTCCATGCCGGCGGTCGAGATTTGCTCGGAGAGGTCGGCGGCCGGCATCATCACCTCGGCCAGGCTGACATTGTAGTTCGGCACGAACACGACCTTCAGCAGGCCGCGCACCGACGGATCGCCGTTGATGACCTTCGCGACGTCGTTGGCCAGTTTGATGATCAGCTTGGCGTTGTGGTAGCTCGGCGCCGCCTTGCCGCCGAAGAACTTCACGCGCGGCATCCAGTCCCGCTCGGGATGCGAACGGATCTGGTCGTAGAGCGCGATCGCCTCAAGAATGTTGAGCAGCTGGCGCTTGTATTCGTGGATGCGCTTGACCTGGATGTCGAACAGCGCCGACGGGTCGAGCCTGATGCCGAGACGGTCGGCGACGAGGTTGGCGAGCCGCGCCTTGTTCTGCCGCTTCACGGCGGCGAATTTCTCGCGGAACGCGGCATCGTCGGCCAAGGGGTCGAGGCCTTTGATCGCCTCGATGTCGTCCATGAAGCGGTCGCCGATCGCCTCGCGGGCGAGCGCGGTGAGGCCGGGATTGCACTGGATCAGCCAGCGGCGGGGCGTGATGCCGTTGGTCTTGTTGTTGATGCGGTCGGGATAGAGCTTGTGGAGATCGGCGAACACCGTCTCCTTCATCAGCTCGGTGTGCAGCGCCGAGACGCCGTTGATTGAATGCGAGCCGACAAAGGCCAGGTTGCCCATGCGCACGCGGCGGTCGCCATTTTCCTGGATCAGCGAGATGCGTGCGATCTGGTCGCCCGAGAATTTTCCGGTGGCCCGCGCCTCCAGCAGCACCTGCGCATTGATGGCGTAGACGATCTGCATGTGGCGCGGCAAAAGCCGCTCGAACAGCGGCACCGGCCAGCTTTCCAGTGCCTCGGGCAGCAGCGTGTGGTTGGTGTAGCCGAAGGTGCGCTTCGTGATGTCCCAGGCAAGGTCGAAATCCATGCCATGGACGTCCATCAGCAGCCGCATCAGCTCCGGCACCGCGACCGCGGGATGCGTGTCGTTGAGGTGGATCGCCGCCTTGTCGGGCAAGGACTTCAGGTCGCCATACTGGCTCAAATGCCGCTGGACGATGTCCTGCAGCGAGGCGGTCGAGAAGAAATATTCCTGCCTGAGCCTAAGCTCCTGGCCGGCCACGTGGGAATCGGCCGGATAGAGCACACGCGACAGCGCGTCGGCCTTGTTGCTTTCGGCCAGCGCGCCGATATGGTCGCCGGCATTGAACTTGTCGAGCAGGATCGGGTCGATCGGCATGCCGGACCAAAGCCTCAGCGTGTTGACGCGCCTGGCGCGCCAGCCGGCCACCGGCGTGTCGTAGGCGACGGCAAGCACGTGCTCGGTCGGCTTCCAGACATGGCGCTCCAACCGACCGTCCTTTGTGGTGATCGATTCCACCGAGCCGCCGAAGCCGACCTCGAAGGAGCGTTCGCGCCGCTCGAACTCCCAGGGATTGCCGTGGTCGAGCCAGGTCTCCGGCAGCTCGACCTGCCAGCCGCCCTGGATTTCCTGGCGGAACATGCCGTTGGCGTAGCGGATGCCGTAACCGTGGGCGGGGATATCGACGGTCGCCATACTTTCCATGAAGCAGGCGGCGAGACGGCCGAGACCGCCATTGCCAAGTGCTGCGTCCGGCTCGAGGCCGGCGATCAGGTCGAGATCGACGCCGAGCGAGGACAGCGCCTCGCGCATGTTCTCCATCAAACCGAGATTGGAGAAGGCATCGCGCATCAGGCGGCCGATCAGGAATTCGAGCGACAGGTAATAGACCCGCTTTTCCTGCTGGTCGTAGGCTTCCTTGGTCGCCTGGATCCAGTGGTCGACGATGCGGTCGCGCACCACCTTGATCGAGGCGGTCAGCCAGTCATAGGGCGTGGCGACGGTGGTGTCCTTGCCGACCCGATATTTGAGCGACATCAGGACTTCTTCGGCAAGCGTCTTGGGATCGGGATGGTCGAGGACAGGGGCTTCGATCGTCATGGCGGATGTCATATCGCCTCTCGTTCAGTTGGCCTGATCATACCGGCTTTCGCCGTTTCTCCCAGCCCATCCTATCGCATTGCAGCATGCGTTCAATCGATTAAGTGATCGAGCCGACGGCCTGCCTGCTGCAATTGACCTGTCCTGGAGATCAAGCCGCCAGCGCATCCTCCGGCGGCTTCTTGGCGCCGGTCATGAGCGCGACGGCGTCCGACATCGAAATCTGCTTGGGATCGACGACGCAGAGCCGACGGCCGAGCCGGTGGATGTGGATGCGATCGGCCACCTCGAAGACATGCGGCATGTTGTGCGAGATGAGCACGATCGGCAGGCCACGCTTCTTGACGTCGAGGATCAGCTCCAGCACGCGCCGGCTCTCCTTGACGCCGAGCGCCGCGGTCGGTTCGTCCATGATCACCACTTTCGAGCCGAAGGCGGCGGCGCGCGCCACCGCCACGCCCTGGCGCTGGCCGCCGGAAAGCGTCTCCACCGCCTGGCTGATGTTCTGGATGGTCATCAGGCCGAGCTCGGTGAGCTTGTCGCGGGCGCGCTTTTCCATCGCCGGGCGGTCGAGCATGCGGAACCAGCTGCCGAGCGGGCCTGGCTTGCGGATCTCGCGGCCAAGGAACATGTTGTCGGCAATCGAAAGCGCCGGCGACAGAGCGAGGTTCTGATAGACGGTCTCGATGCCGGCCTCGCGCGCCTCGATGGGCGAGCGGAACAGAACTTGCTTGCCGTCGAGCTCGATCGTCCCCTCGTCAGGGATCACCGCACCGGAGATCGCCTTGATCAGCGTCGACTTGCCGGCGCCGTTGTCGCCGATCACCGCCAGGATCTCGCCCGGATAGAGATCGAAGTCGCAGTTGTTGAGCGCCGTCACGCGGCCGTAGCGCTTGGTGAGACCGCGCGCGGTAAGAACAGGCTGCTGGGTCATGATTACACCGAAACCTTTCTGATCCACTGGTCGACCGCGACGGCGCCGATGATCAGCACGCCGGTGAGCAGGACTTTCCATTGCGGATCGGCGCCCAGCATGTTGAGACCCATCGAGACGACGCCGACGATCATGGCGCCGAAAAGCGTGCCGAGGATCGAGCCGCGGCCGCCAAAGAGCGAGATGCCGCCGATCACCGTGGCGGTGATGGCCTGCAGATTGTAGTCGGTGACGGCTGCGGACGGCGAGATCGAGCCGTTGCGGCCGATCGAGACCCAGGCAGCGAAGGCGGCGATCAGGCCGGCTAGCGTGTAGACGGCCATCAGCACCTTCTTGGTCTGGATGCCGGAAAGCTTGGCCGCCTCGGGGTCGTCGCCGACGGCATAGACATGGCGCCCCCAGGCGGTGTGGTTCAGCACATACCAGAGCAGCATCACCAGCAGCACCATGGCGATGACGCCGGCCGTCAGCACGGCCGAACCGACCCTGAAGCTCAGGGCGAAGAAGTGCAGCAGCGGCGCCTGGGCGTCGACGTCGGCATCGCGGATCGTCTCATTGGCGGAATAGATGAAATTCGTCGCCATGACGATGTTCCAGGTGCCGAGCGTGACGATGAAGGGCGGCAGCTTCATGTAGGCGACGAGCAGGCCGTTGAGCAGGCCGCAGGCCGCGCCGGCCGCGAGCCCGAGCAGCACGGCCAGGATGGTCGGCATGCCGTAGGTGATGGCGCAGTTGCCCATGATCACGGCCGAGATCACCATGATCACGCCGATCGAAAGGTCGATGCCGGCGGTCAGGATGACCAGCGTCTGGGCGGCGCCCAGGATACCGACGATGGCGATCTGCTGCAGGATCAGCGTCAACGTGTAGGACGAAAAGAAGCGGCCGCCGATGGCGACGCCGAAGATGATGATCGACAGCACCAGCACGATCAGCGGCACCGCCGCCGGCGTGGAATGCAGGAAATGCTGGGCGCGCTTCACAAACGATTTGCCGTGCTCCTCGAAGGCAGCGACGTTGGTATCGCTGCCCGAGAGAACCTTCTCGAATTCCTGGATTTGGGACATATCTCCTCCCGTCTCACGGAACTTCGTCATGGCTCCGTGCCGCGTTTACGCATTCCGGTCTGTCGCCGGGCTTATCAGCGCTTACGAAAATGCATCGTCCACCCGATGCGGCCGGGGATCAAGCCCCCAGCCGCGAGGTTTGTGCGCTCAGGCGGGCATCAGCCCCAGCACTTGGCGAGGCCTTCCTTGGTGTCGATGGACTTCACGCCGTTGGCCGGCTTGTCGGTCACGAGGTTGACGCCGGTGTCGAAGAAGTTCTTGCCTTCGGTCGGCTTCGGCTTGGTGCCGTCCTTGGCGTAATTGGCGATGGCCTCGATGCCGAGCGCGGCCATCTGCAGCGGATATTGCTGCGAGGTGGCGCCAATCACGCCTTCGGTGACCGACTTCACGCCCGGGCAACCGCCGTCGACAGAGACGATCAGCACCTGCTTTTCGAGACCGACGGCCTTGAGCGCCTGATAGGCGCCGACGGCGGCGGGCTCGTTGATCGTGTGGATGACGTTGATGGTGTTGTCCTTCTGGAGAAGGTTCTCCATCGCCTTGCGGCCGCCTTCCTCGTTGCCGTTGGTGACGTCATGGCCGACGATGCGCGGATCGTCCTCGTCGCCGATCTTGTTGGGGTCCTTCACGTCGATGCCATAGCCCATCATGAAGCCCTGGTCGCGCAGGACGTCGACGGTCGGCTGCGAGGGGGTGAGGTCGAGGAAGCCGATCTTGGCGTCCTTAGCCTTGTCGCCAAGCGTGGCGGCGGCCCAGGCGCCGATCAGCTTGCCGGCTTCGAGGTTGTCGGTGGCGAAGGTGGCGTCGGCGGCATCGATCGGATCGAGCGGCGTGTCGAGCGCGATGACCAGCAGGCCGGCGTCACGCGCCTTCTTCACCGTCGGCACGATGCCCTTGGTGTCGGACGCGGTAATCAGGATGCCCTTGGCGCCGTCAGCGATGCAGCTTTCGATCGCCGCCACCTGGCTTTCGCTGTCGCCGTCGATCTTGCCGGCATAGGTCTTGAGGTCGACGCCGAGTTCCTTGGCCTTGGCGGTCGCGCCCTCCTTCATCTTGACGAAGAAGGGGTTGGTGTCGGTCTTGGTGATCAGGCAGGCGCCAACGCCGGCGGCCGATGCCGACGAAGCGAACGCCATCAGGCCCAAGCCTGCGGCGGCAAACACGGTAGACTTCAGCAGTGATTTCTTGGTCACGATTTTCCTCCCAATGGAACTGTTGCGGACACCGGCCACCCGGCGTCCCAAGCGCATCCACCTTTTTTCCCAGCGTGGACACATCTCAAAAAACACCAGGACAGAACGGCTGTCAATAATTAAATCACTCTTATTTATTATTGACACTCTTGCGTCGTTCACTCATTCTGAACGAAAAGCATCGCGGGGAAACACACGGGAGGAACAGGGTGGAGACCGGCATTGCGAGGCACGGTTCGCCCGAGGCTTTGGAGAGTCGGCTGCATCGCGGCACCAACCAAAGCGGCATGCGCGACCACAATGAACGGTTGGTGCTGTCCCTGGTGCGCCAGCACGGCAGCCTGGCCAAATCCGATATCGCGCGCATGACCGGGCTGTCGGCGCAGACGGTGTCGGTGATCATGCGCGAGCTCGAGGAAGACAAGCTGCTGGTGCGCCAGGCGCCGCTGCGCGGCAAGATCGGCCAACCTTCGATCCCGATGGCGCTCAATCCGGAAGGCGCTTTTTTCATCGGCCTCAAGATCGGTCGCCGCAGCGCCGAGCTGGTGCTGATCGACTTTCTCGGCAATGTGCGCGCCATGCTGCAGCATTCCTACCGCTATCCCGCGCCGCGCGAGACCGTCGAATTCGTCACTGCCGGCATCAAGACGATGCGCGCCGAGCTGACGCCGGCGCAGGACAAGCGCATCGCCGGGCTCGGCATCGCCATGCCGTTCGAGCTATGGAACTGGGCCGACACGGCCGGCGCGCCGCGCGACGTCATGGACGAATGGCGCCATCGCGACATACGCGCCGACATCCAGGCGCAGTGCGAGTTCCCCGTCTACCTGCAGAACGACGCGACTTCGGCCTGCGGCGCCGAGCTTGTCTTCGGCCAGGCGGGCGCGGCGCGCGACTTCGTCTATTTCTACATCGGCGCCTTTGCCGGCGGCGGCATCGTGCTCAACGGGCGCCTTTACAGCGGGCCGAAGGGGAACGCCGGCGCGCTCGGATCGATGCCGGTGCCGGGGCCGGACGGCAAGCCGACGCAGCTCATCGACGTCGCCTCGATTGCAATGCTCGAGAAGGCGCTTTCCGCCAAGGGCATCGACGGCTCCTATCTTTGGACCTCGCCGCAGGAATGGGGCGACATCGGCCCCGAGCTCGACGAGTGGATCGTCAGCGCCTCGCGCGCGCTTGCCTATGCCATCGTTGCGGCTTCGTCGGTCATCGATTTCGAAGCGGCGGTGATCGACGGCTGGATGCCGCTCGATGTGCGGCGCCGTCTTGTCGAGGCGATCCGGCAAGCCATCTCCGGCATCGATGCCGAGGGACTGAAGCTGCCCTTCGTGCGCGAGGGCACCGTTGGCATCCATGCGCGGGCGCTGGGCGGCGCCAGCCTGCCGCTTTCCGAGCGTTTCCTGGTCAGACCGAACACGACCGGAGGCGCCTGACCATGCTGATCGGCATCCCCTCGCTGCTCGGGCCGCAGTTCCTGGCGACGCTCAGGGCGATGGGCCATGGCGACGAGATCGCGATCGTCGACGGCAATTATCCGGCCGAGGAACAGGCGCGGCGGCTGATCCGCGCCGACGGCCACCAGGTTATCCCCGTCCTCGACGCCGTGCTCAGCGTGCTGCCGGTGGATAAGGCGGTGCCGGAAGCGCTGTTCCGCGCCTCGGTGCAGGGCGACCCGGCGCTGGCCGATCCCGTGCATCGCGAGATGGAAGCGGTTTGCGCCAGACGCGCGCCGGGCCACAAGGTGGTTGCGCTGGCCGGACCCGACTTCTATGCACGCGTCAAGGCCGCGCATGCGATCGTGGCGACCAGCGAACCCAGGCTCTTTGCCAACATCATCATCCGCAAGGGCGTGATTGATCCGCCGGAGACCAAGACGACATGATCCTTTGCTGTGGCGAAGCCCTGATCGACATGCTGCCGCGCATCACGACGGAAGGCGAAGCGGCCTTTGCACCTTATGTCGGCGGCGCGGTGTTCAATTCGGCGATCGCGCTTGGACGGCTGGGCGCCCCGGCCGGCTTCTTCTCCGGCCTCTCCTCCGACCTGTTCGGCGGCCAGTTCCGCGACGCGCTCGGCGCCAGCAAGGTGAGCTCCACCTATGCGCACACGTCCCCTCGTCCGACGACGCTCGCCTTCGTGCGGCTCACCAACGGCCAGGCGACCTACACCTTCTATGACGAGAACACCGCCGGGCGCATGCTGACCATCGAGGACCTGCCGAAGCTCGGCGCCGAGATCGAGGCGATGCTGTTCGGCGCCATCAGCCTGATCTCGGAGCCTGCCGGATCGGCCTATGAGGAGTTCATGCGGCGCGAGCACGAAAGCCGCGTGATGATGCTCGATCCCAACATCCGGCCGAATTTCATCCCGGACAAGGCCAAGCACCTGCGGCGCATCCGCGAGATGATGGCGATGGCGGACATCGTCAAACTCTCCGACGAGGACCTCAAATGGTTCGACGAGGCCGGCTCGCATGAGGATGTCGTGCGCAACTGGCTGGATCGCGGTCCAAAGCTGATCGTCGTCACCCATGGCAGCGAAGGTGCCGTCGGCTACAGCAAGGCGCACAAGGTCACAGTCATGCCGCAGAAGGTGAAGGTGGTCGATACGGTCGGCGCCGGTGACACCTTCAATGCGGGCATCCTCGCTTCGCTGCATGAGCAGGGCCTGCTCACCAAGGCGGCGGTCGGCAGCCTGTCCGAAGACGCCATCCGCAAGGCGCTGGAACTCGGCGCCAGAGCGGCGGCGGTAACGGTGTCGCGGGCCGGCGCCAACCCGCCATGGCGGCACGAAATCGCCTGATCGGCCGCCGGACCGCCCTTCCCGGCCGATCACTTTATGTTTCCGGCGACGGGGCGCCGCGACAAGTGAAGCCGCAAGCGCCTCGCAAAGCATGGATTTCCGGCCTTTTCGGGCATTGCGCCGGCAAAAGCGGTAACAGGCTGCGACACATGGGCAATTCGCCCTCGCCGTGGTCGGCTTTCTCAACCGCGCCAAGTCTGATACCAGCGGGCCGATTTTATTGGCATTCGAGGCCGACATGCAGTTCATCGATCTTGGCGCGCAGCGCGAACGTATCCGCGACCGGCTGAAGGCCGCGATCGACCACGTCGTCGAGGACGGCCGCTATATCCTCGGGCCGCAGGTCACCGAATTCGAGAACAAGCTCGCTGCCTATATCGGCGTCAAGCATGTCGTCGCCTGCGCCAACGGCACCGATGCGCTGCTCCTGCCGCTGTTTGCCGCCGGCATCGGCCCGGGCGACGCGGTGTTCGTGCCGAGCTTCACCTTCGCCGCGACCGCCGAAGTGGTGGCGCTGGCCAAGGCCGAGCCGGTCTTCGTCGACGTCGACCCTGACAGCTACAACATCGACATCGCCAGCCTCGAAGCGGCGATCGAGATGATCAAGAAGGAAGGCCGCCTCAAGCCGAAGGCGATCATCCCGGTCGACCTGTTCGGCCTTGCCGCCGACTATGAGGCGATCATGGCGATCGCCAAGCGCGAGAACCTCCTGGTGATCGAGGACGCCGCGCAGTCGATGGGCGGTTCCGCCGACGCCAAGATGTGCGGCGCCTTCGGCCATGTCGGCTCGACCAGCTTTTATCCGGCGAAGCCGCTTGG
>NZ_RZRX01000239.1:0-10099 GCF_003997405.1 Mesorhizobium sp. M2A.F.Ca.ET.042.01.1.1 | reverse complement strand
TGTCCACCGCGACATAGCCGGCACCGTCGCAGGCATTCCGTTCTCGGTGCAACGCGGCCTGCATGCCCGCTTCATGCTCGACGTGGTCGGCGACGGGACAGCGGGTGCGGTAGATCACCCGAGCAGCAGTGTGGGCGTTCCCTGTCCTTCGACCAGCTTTACCGCTTTCCTATCGAAGGACACGAAGGTTTCGCCGCCGAGCCACTGACCGTCGAACGCTATCACGCCGTCGGCGAAATCTCCGCCGGCGTCGAGCACGGCCAGGCCAGCCTCGATCGTTGGTCGGTTGGCTACGACGTTGCGCATATCGAGGATGCGACGGATCGAGGCTGATATGTCGGGCCGCGCGACCCGGTAACTTCTGTCCAGCACCCAAACGAACTCGCAGAGCGCTTGAACGCTGATCGCGACCAGTTCGGCCCTTTCCAGGGTCTCCGCTGCGGTCTGCTGCTGCGCTTCGTCATCCCCGACAATGAGGCGCAGCAGCACGTTGGTGTCGAGGCTGACCTTCACTTGCGCTCGATTCCGCGCATCCCGCTCGAAGCGCCGGCGTCGGCGATCGCATCGTTGATCTCCTCGATCGAAAGCCGGGCGCCGTTGGTTTTGCCCTTGAGCATCCCGCTCAGCTCTCGCCAGGAGCCCTTGCCCTGGTCGGCTTTCAGCTCCGCCCTCCCACCAGGCAGAAGATCAAGCCTGATCTTGTCGCCGGGCTGGATGCCCAGGTGCTTGAGTACGTCCTTCCGGAACGTGACCTGACCCCGTGCGGTAACCGTCAATGTCGTCATATGTAGCCTCCAGCGCTAAAAATAATGCAAAACTGCATTATTTCAAGGCAGAGATTAGGCGAATACGTGTGCCTTGCCGGTGACGGTCAGCCGCACGATCTCGCCGACGGACGGCGCGTCCATGCCTGTCCTGCGCAAGACGAGCGGCGTGTTGCCGATGGCGGCCGCGTCCGGCGGATCAGGGCTGTTGAGCAGCCGTACCGCCACGGTGCAGACGGCGCCCGCGAACTCGCAGTCCGTCACCTCGCCGAACAGCATGTCCGGCGTGCCCGACATGCCTTCGCGGGAGGTGAGCTTGAGCAGAATCTGCTCGGGCCGCAGCATGATGCGTGCGACATCGCGCCGTTCCTTCGTGTCGACAGCGATGCGGCCGAGCCGCGACACGGCGAAGCCATCCGCGATCCTGGCGGGCACGATGATGGCGTCGCCAAGGAATTCGGCGACCATCCTGTCCTTGGGCTGGAAATAGAGCTCGCGCGGCGTGCCGACCTGCGAGAACAGGCCGTCGCGCATCACCGCCACCTGGCTGGCGAAGGACAGCGCCTCGGCCTGGTCGTGCGTGACCAGGATGGTGGTGATGCCCGCCTCTTCCAGAAGCTCTGCCACCGCTTTGCGCATCGAAGCGCGAAGTCCGGTGTCGAGCGCCGAGAAGGGTTCGTCGAGCAGCATCAGCCGCGGCTTCATCGCCATGGCGCGCGCAAGCGCGACGCGCTGCTGCTGGCCGCCGGAAAGCTCATGCGGCCGGCGTTTCAGGACCGCCTTGTCCAGCCCGACGATATAGGCAAGCTCGACGATATGCTCGGCCCGCTTGTCGGCATTCCGCGCGATGCCGAAACCGATATTGTCGGCGATGCTAAGATGCGGGAACAGGGCACCGTCCTGGGCCACTACGCCGATGCCACGGCGATGCGCCGGCACGGCCGCGTCGCCATTGGCGAGCACCTTGCCGTCAAGCGCGATGCGGCCGCGGTCCGGCGCCTCGAAGCCGGCGATTAGCCTGAGCAAGGTGGTCTTGCCGCAGCCGGACGGCCCGACGATCGCGGTGCGGCTGCCGCTTTCGACCTGAAGGTCGACGCCAGCCAGCGCCGTCACCGGACCATAGTTCTTGGCGACATCGCTGAGTTCGAGAAAGCTCATCGTCCGGCCATCCGCTTCGACTGGACGTAGAGCCACCAGGTCATCGGCAGCGACATCGCCACCATGATCAGCGCGTAAGGAGCGGCGGAGGCGTAGTCGATCTCGCCGCTGTAGGACCAGAAGGCCATCGCCAGGGTGCGGGTGCCGTTGGGCGCCAGCATCTGGGTGGCGGTGAGCTCGTTGGTGATGCCGAGCGCCACCATCGCCATGCCGGCCGCGGCGCCGGGCGCCGACAGGCGGATGGTCGTCGCCCACAGCGCCTTGACTGGCGGCCGGCCGAGGCTGGAAGCGGCGCGCTCCAGCTCCACCGGAGCCTGCGCGATCGAAGCGCGCAGGCTTATCAGCGCGCGCGGCAGGAACATCAGCGCATAGCCGAACAGGATGGTGAACAGCGTCTGGTAGAGCGGCAGCGCGACGCGCACGGTGATCGTCACCAGCGCCAGCGCAATGACCACGCCCGGCAACGCGCCGACTATGTAGTTGCAGCCTTCGAGCAGGCGCTGCAGCCGGCCCGGCGCGCGGATCGAGATCCAGGCCATCGGCATGGCGGCAACCGTCGCGAGCACGGCGCCGACGAGGGCGAGGAACATCGTCTGGCCGAGCGCCAGGCCGATCTCGTCCCAGCGCCAGACATCCGCGCCCCCGGCGAGCAGCCAGCGGCCGACAGTGACGAAGGGCACGCCGAGCGACAGCAGTGCGACGGCGGCCGGCAAAAGCAGGCAGGGCAGGGTGGCGCGGCCGAGGCGGGCACGCTGCTGCTTGCGCGCGGCGCCGGAACCGACACGCGCATAGCGCTCCTCGCCGCGTATCATCACCTCGAGGGCGAGCAGGAAAAGGCAGCAAGCCACAAGCACGGCGGCCAGCATGTTGGCGGCCGGGCCGTTGAAGGTCGACTGGAACTGGTCGACGATCGCGGTGGTGAAGGTGTCGAAGCGGATGAAGACATAGAGGCCATATTCGGCCAGAAGATGCAGACCGACCAGCAGCGAGCCGCCGCAGATGGCAAGCCTCAACTGCGGCAGCACGACGCGCGCGAAAACCCGCCACGGACCTAGGCCAAGCGCCGCCGCCGCATCCTCCAGCGCCGGGTCGAGACGGCGCAACGCGGCGGAGATCGGCAGATAGAGGAAAGGGAAATAGGCGATGACGGAGACCAGCACGCCGGCCCAGAGCCCGTGCAGGCCAGGGACAAAGCTGATCCAGGCATAGGAGTGCACGAACGCAGGGATGGCGAGCGGCGCCACCGACAACCACGACCACAGCCGATTGCCCGGCAGGTCGCTGCGTTCGGTCAGCCAAGCCAGCGCCACCGACAGCGTGATGGCGATCGGCACGGTGACGATGACAAGGAGCACGGTGTTGATCAGCAGCTCGCCGACGCGCGGGCGGAAGATCAGCGCCACCACCGTATCCCAGCCGGTCTGGATCGCCATCCAGACGATGAAGGCGAGAGGCAGCAGCGCGATGAGCGAGATCAAAGCCGCGGCGAGCGTGATCCACGACATGGCCCGGCGCTTCTTCATTCCGGCCGCCGGCAGCGCGGAAGGCGTGAGGTGGATCGCGGACGCCATCAGTCGGAATAGGCCGCCCGGAAGCGACGTGATGAACCGCGGACGCGGCCGCAAACGCAGATGATCGTCATCGACGAGGCCATCTCCAAAACAAAAGCGCTCCCACGGAAGCGAGTTCCCGCGGGAGCACGGTCGTTTGCCCTTTTAGGACGAACGCGAACTAAAGCAAGCCGGCTTGCGTCATCAGGTCGATGACCTTCTTGGAATTCAGCGTCGCCGGATCGATTTTCGGCGCCTGCAGGTCGGCCAGCGGCACCAGCTTCGGGTTGGACTGGGCATCCTTGCCGACCGCATATTCATACGACGTGCCCGTTTTCAGCACGTCCTGGCCGCCCTTGCCGGTCACCCATTTCAGGAACGCCTGGGCTTCCTTCTGATGCTTGCTGGAAGCCAGCACGCCGCCGCCCGACACCGAAACGAAGGCGCCCGGGTCCTGGTTCTTGAAATAATGCAGGCCGACATTCTTGCTGTTCTCGCCGGTCTTGGCCTGATCGCCGAACCAGTAATAATGGTAGATCACGCCGCCATCGATCTCGCCGGCATTGACCGCCTTCATGACGGTGCTGTTGCCTTTGTAGGCGGTGAAATTCTCCTTCATCGCCTTCAGCCAGTCGGCGGTCGCGGTCTCGCCCTTGAGCTGGAGCAAGGCGCTGACGATGGCCTGGAAGTCGGCCCCGGAGGGCGAGGCGGCCCAGCGGCCTTTCCAGCTCGGATCGGCGAGGTCCAGCAGCGACTTGGGGAGCTGGTCTTCCTTCAGCTTGTCCTTGTTGTAGGCAAAGACGGTGCTGCGGGCCGCGACGCCGACCCATTTGCCACTCGACGGCTGGTATTCCTGGGGAACCTGGGCGAGGGTGCCGGCGTCGACCGGGGCGAACAGGCCGGCCCCCTCGACCAGCGCCATGGCCGGCGAATTCTCGGTCAGGAACACGTCGGCCGGGGAGGCCGCGCCCTCGGCGACGATCTGGTTGGAGAAATCGCTGTCGCCGCCATTGCGCAGCGTGACCTTGATGCCGGTCTCCTTGGTGAAGCCGGCAGCCCATTCCTTGGCGAGGCTCTCATGCTGGGCATTGTAGACGACGATGCCTTGATCCTCCGCCATGGCCGGGCCGGCGATCAGGCCGAGCGCTATCGCAGGGCCGGCGAGCGTGGAAAGGGCAATCTTCATCGGGCATCGTCCTCGAATTTGGAGACAGGGGTTCAGGCTCGGCTCACCTACCAATACCTGATTATTGTAGTCAAGATTGTGACCCTGCTTCAATCCGTCGCCATGCCGCAACTTTCGTGATTTTGCGGCAGTTTGGCTTGGACATTATTTCGCCGGCCACGTAACAAACCCAGGCCGAGATGCGAACTTCGGGGGTAAACTCTTGTGACCGGCAAGGACGAGGCAGAGCTCTCCGGGCTGCTCAGGGCCGCGATTGCGGGAGACGAAAGGGCTTATGCCGACTTTCTGCATCGCATCGCCGCCCTCGTTCGCGGTTTTGTCCGGCGCAAGATCGTTCAGGGCGGAGTCGACCCCGAGGATGTCGTGCAGGAAACCTTGCTTGCCATTCATGTGAAACGCCACACCTGGCGGCCGGATGCGCCGGTGCTGCCCTGGGTCTACGCGATCGCCCGCTTCAAGCTTATCGACGCGTTTCGCCGGCGAGGGCGCCGCATCGAAGTCGAGATCGACGAGATCGCCGAGACCTTCGCCGAGCCGGAGACGGAGACGGTCAGCCAGCGCGACATAAATCGGGCGCTCGAGGGACTGCCGCCGACGCAACGCTCGGTCGTCTCGTCAATTTCGGTCGACGGTCATTCGATCGGCGAGACCGCCGCCAAGCTCGGCGTCAGCGAAACGGCCGTGCGCGTGTCGCTGCATCGCGGCCTCGCCGCGATCGCTAAACGATTCGGGCGACAGTGACATGAGGACAGAGGATCTCATCAAAGCGCTCGACGCGGATGCCGGCAAGAAGGCCATGCCGATAGGCAAGGCCTGGTGGCTGGCGGTCTGCGTTGCCGTGGCGATCGCGGCAGCCGTGTTCTTTACGACCATCGGGCCGCGTCCCGACATCATGCCGGCCATGCACACGATGCGCTTCATGTCGAAATTCGTGTTCACGCTGGTGCTTGCGGCCAGCGCCTTCGCGCTGATCCGCGCGCTGTCGGTGCCGGGCGCTTCGACCAGGCGGAGGATGGCCTGGATGCTCGCCGCGCCGCTTCTGGTCGTGCTGGCGGTGGTCCTCGAGCTTTTCGTCGTGCCCCAGGCCGATTGGGGCAAGCGGCTCGTCGGCTCGAACATGATGATCTGCATGACTTTCATCCCGCTGATCGGCATCGGCCCGCTAGCGGTCTTCCTCGGCATGCTGCGCTACGGCGCGCCGACGCGGCCGGTGCTGGCGGGCGCGGTGGCCGGGCTGCTCGCGGGCGGGCTCGCGGCAACCTTCTACGCCGCGCATTGTTTCGACGATTCGCCGCTTTTCGTCGCCACCTGGTACACGATCGCCATCGCCTTCCTGACGCTGCTCGGGGCTATCGGCGGGCGGCTTTTCGTGCGCTGGTAGCCCGCCGGGGCTATTTCGAAACAGTCCCTTAATCATGCCGGCAATTGTTTGCCGGTTAGCGGAGCGATCGCCATCATCTGCGCAACCATTCCTTAAAACCGATCCGCCAGGGTTGTGGCAACGTGCAGTTGCGTGGTGGGGTGGATCGCATCGTGGCGTGGTTGAACTGGAAAGGGCTTCGTGCCGACAGGCACGCCGCGCAGGGTTTGCTGGCAATCGGCCTGGCTGCCACCGCTGTGTCGATCCTGCTGCCGCGCCTCGACTTTGGCGCCGACGCGCTGAGGCTCAGCCTGCAGATTTCCGTCGCCATCACGGCCGCGACGCTGTTCCTGTCGGCCATGTTCATTCACCGCATCGTCGACGACCGCCGGCAGATCGCCGAGAGCGAGCAGCGCTTCCGCCGCGCCATGGAGGATTCGGCGATCGGCGTCGCCATTGTCGGCCTGGACGGACGCATCCAGCGGGCCAACCCCGCTTTCGCCGACATGCTGGGCTATAGCCGCGCCGAGATCGAGGCGCTGACCTTCCCGCAGATCACGCATCCGGACGACCTGCCGATCGGCCGCGAGACGATGCTGAACGTGAAGGAAGGCAGGATCAGCTCCTACCATTTCGAAAAACGCTACCTCAGGAAGGACGGGACTCCAGTCTGGGCGCAACTCGCCGGGTCGGTTATCCTCGACGAGGACACCGGCAAGCCGCTTTATCTGGTGTCGCAGATCGAGGACATCGACGCCCGCAAGCAGGCGGAGGCGCGCATCGCCGAGGCCGAGACCCGTTGGAATTTCGCGCTCACCAGCACCGGACAGGGCGTCTGGAGCCTCGATATGCGCAAGGGCGGCACAACCTATTCCGAAACCTGGGCGAAGATGCTGGGCTATGCCGCTGGCGAACTCGACGGCGACCCGGACCGTTGGCTGACCATGATCCATCCCGACGATCAGGCAAGCGTCGCCGAGGCGGATCGCGCGCACCTTGCCGGCGAGACGGCCTTTTTCGAAGCCGAGTTCCGGATGCGGCACAAGGACGGCCACTGGGTCTGGATCCTCGACCGTGGCAAGACGATCGAGCGCGATGCCGAGGGCCGGGTGATCCGCGCCATCGGCAGCTTGACCGATATCACGCAGCGCAAGGAGGCCGAGACGCGGCTGATGGTTTCGGCGGCGATGCTGGCCGACGAGAAGGAGCGTCTGAGGGTCACGCTGCAGTCGATCGGCGACGCGGTGATCTGCACCGATGCCGCCAACCGCATCACCTTCATGAACCCGGTCGCGGAAAAGCTCACCGGCGTTGACGTCGGCGAAGCCCTTGGAAAGGTGCTCGGCCATGTCTATTGGGCGGTCGACGAGGAAAGCGGGCAGAGAATCGCCCTGACGCGTCCTTCGGCAAGCGAACGGCCTCGCTGCGACCAGAACACGCGCGCGGTTCTCGTGCGGCGCGACGACACGCGCTGCAGCATCCGCCAGGTGGTGTCGCCGATCATGAACGACCGCGAGCAGTTCTGCGGCCTGGTCATCGTCTTCCAGGACTTCACCGACGCGCGCGCCCTACAGCGTCAGCTGGCCTATGCCGCCGCCCATGACGCGCTGACCGGGCTCGCCAACCGTTCGAGCTTCATGCGCACCATGGAGGAACTGGTCGACCAGTGCCGCCTCAATGGCGGCGAGCACCAGTTCATGTTCGTCGACCTCGACCATTTCAAGGCTGTCAATGACACCGGCGGCCATGCCGCCGGCGACGCGCTGCTCAGGCGCGTGGCCGACACCTTGCGCAATGTGCTTGGCCCGGAAGAGATCGTCGCGCGGCTCGGCGGCGATGAGTTCGCCGTCATCCTCAAATCGGGCGACGCGGCGCGCGGGCCGATCGCGGCGCGCTCGATCATCGATGCAATCCGCAACCTCAATTTCAGCTGGGACGGCCGCCCGCATTCGATAGGCGCCAGCATCGGGCTCGCGCCGATCCGCGCCGGTTGCGGCGAGGTGGATGAGATCATCGCCCGCGCCGACGCCGCCTGCTACGATGCCAAAGCGGCAGGCCGCGGCTGCGTTTCCGCAGCACCGGACGAAGCTTCGAGAGATGTGCCGCCCATGCCGCTCGCCGCGGCGTCCTGAGCCGCGTCGGTAGGGTCCAGCCGCGGAAGATCAGCGCGTCGGCACCGGATGGTCGCCGCGATAGTCGTAGAAGCCGCGGCCGGTCTTGCGGCCGAGCCAGCCCGCCTCGACATATTTCACCAGCAGCGGGCAGGGGCGGTATTTCGAGTCCGACAGGCCCTCATGCAGCACCTGCATGATCGACAGGCAGGTGTCGAGGCCGATGAAGTCGGCGAGCTGCAGCGGGCCCATCGGATGGTTGGCCCCCAACCGCATGGCGGTGTCGATGGCGTCGACCGTGCCGACGCCCTCATAGAGCGTGTAGATCGCCTCGTTGATCATCGGCAAAAGGATGCGGTTGACGATGAAGGCCGGGAAATCCTCCGAGACGGTGATCGTCTTGTCGAGGTGCTTCACATAGGTTTTGGCCGCCTCGAAGGTCTGGTCCTCCGTGGCAATGCCGCGCACCAGCTCGACCAGCTTCATCACCGGCACGGGATTCATGAAGTGAATGCCGATGAAGCGCTCGGGACGATCGGTCTGCGCGGCAAGCCGGGTGATCGAGATGGAGGAGGTGTTGGTCGCCAGAATCGCTTCCGGATTGAGCTGCGGGCAGAGCTGCGCGTAGATCTTGCGCTTGACCGTCTCGTCCTCGGTCGCAGCCTCGATCACCAGGTCGGCGGCGGCGAGGTCGGCCATGGCCGGAGCGGCGGAGATGCGCGCCATCGCTTCGTTGCGCGCCTTTTCCTCGAGCTTGCCGGAACCGACCTGGCGGGCCATGTTGCCGCTGATGGTGGCGATGCCCTTCTCGATCCGGTCGGCCGATATGTCGTGGATCAGGACCTTGTAGCCACCCAGCGCCGAGACATGGGCGATACCGCCACCCATCTGACCCGCGCCGACAATGCCGATCGTCTCGATCTTGCTCATGACCCCGATCCCGTCCGGAACGCCCGCACTTCCTTGAAGTACAAAGACGCTCCTGCTTGTTTGTTTCCCGCAATCCGGAGGCGAACCGCCGGATTGGCTCCGGGCCTTGATGGCCCGCTTTTTGTGCAGTGCAAACTAAAAGGGCGGGGCGACTTCGTCTACCCCACCCTTTGGATTTTAATATGCCAGAACGGACGGCGTCAAAGCGCCTTTTGCAGCTCCGGCAAAATGACGAAGAGATCGCCGACCAAGCCGTAATCGGCAACCTGGAAGATCGGGGCTTCCTCGTCCTTGTTGATGGCGACGATCACCTTGGAGTCCTTCATGCCGGCCAGGTGCTGGATGGCGCCGGAGATGCCGACGGCAATGTAGAGGTCGGGCGCGACCACCTTGCCGGTCTGGCCGACCTGCCAGTCGTTCGGGGCATAGCCGGCGTCGACTGCGGCGCGGGAGGCGCCAACCGCGGCGCCGAGCTTGTCGGCGACCGGCAGGATGACTTCCTGGAACTTCTCCGAGGAGCCGAGCGCGCGGCCGCCGGAGATGATGATCTTGGCCGAGGTCAGTTCCGGACGATCGTTCTCCGAGAGCTTGTTCTCGACGAAAGACGACAGGCCGGGGTTGGCGGCGGCGCCGACCGTCTCGACCGCGGCCGAACCACCTTCCGGCGCTGCCGCGAAGGAGGCGGTGCGCACCGTGATGACCTTCTTGGCGTCGGTCGACTGGACGGTCTGGATGGCGTTGCCGGCATAGATCGGCCGCTTGAAGGTGTCAGGCGAGACCACTTCGATGATTTCCGACACCTGGGCGACGTCGAGCAGGGCGGCGACGCGCGGCGCGATGTTCTTGCCGGCGGAGGTGGCCGGCGCGATGATCGTGTCATAGCCGCCCGCAAGCGACACGACGAGAGCCGCAGTCGGCTCGGCCAAGCGCTCGGAAAGTTCGTCGGCTTCGGCCAGCAGCACTTTCCGAACACCTTTCAGCTTGGCGGCGGCGTCGGCCGCGCCCTTGGCGGCCTTGCCGGCCACCAGCACGTCGACATC
>NZ_RZRX01000238.1:0-10200 GCF_003997405.1 Mesorhizobium sp. M2A.F.Ca.ET.042.01.1.1 | reverse complement strand
GCATTGAGGATGCCCCAAGGCACGTTCATGCCTTGCTGCGACAGCTCGGAAGCCACGATCGGCAGCGTCTTGGCGTTGGAACTCGACAGCATCAGCGCGATCAGGAACTCGTTCCAGACCAGCACGAAGCTGAAGGCGATGGCGCCGATCAGCGAACGCGCCGCGACCGGAAGCGCGATCCGCCAGAACACCGAATAGGCGCCGTAGCCGTCGACGAAGGCCGCCTCCTCGATCTCCTTCGGCACGCCCTGGAAAGCCGGGATCGCAAGCCACATGATCACCGAGATGGTGAGCAGCGAGTAGGTGACGATCAGCGCCGGCAAAGTGTCGTAGAGGCCGACCTGCAGCCAGATCACCATCAGCGGGATGGCGACCGCCACCGGCGGCAGGAAGCGCAGCGAAAGCACGAAGAACTGGATGTCGCCGGCGAAGCGGTTGGGATAACGCGCCACGGCATAGGCGGCCGGCAGCCCGAGCACGATGCCGATCAGCACCGCCGCGCCGCAGGCGACCGCGGAATTGTAGAGCCCGGTCAGCACGCTGTCGCGGCCAAGGATGTAGCTTATATTGGCAAGCGTCGGCGTGAAGATCACCTTCGGCACGCGCGTGATGATGTCGACATTGTTCTTCAGCGCGTTGAGCGCCGTCCAGAGAAGCGGGAACACGGCGAGGAACCCGGCCAGCGCCAGGATGGTTTTCGCGATCAGGCGGCCTGGTCTTATCCGATATTGCTTCATGCCTGCACCCGCTTCCACAGCATGGTGAAGGTGATGACGGTCGCGATCATCATCAGCACCGCCATGGCCGAAGCGTAGGAGACCTTGCCGGACTCGATGAAGCCCTGCGAGAACGCATACATGTCGAGCGTTTCGGTCGCCACGCCCGGTCCGCCGCGCGTCATCACATAGATCAGGTCGAAGGAGCGCAGCGATTCGATCATCTTGACGAACATCAGGCTGATCAGCGGCGCCTTCAGCATTGGTAGCGTCACATAGGCATGGATCTGCCAGCGCTTGGCGTGGTCGAGCCTGGCCGCCTCGATCGGCTGCGGCGGCAAGGTTTCGAGCAGCTTCAGCACGATGACGGCGAAGAACAGCCCCCATTGCCACACGTCCACCGAAGCGACGGCGAAGAGCGCTGAGCCGGGCTTGGACAGTGGATCGAAGATCAGCCCGCCGGTGATCAGCCGGTAGGGATAGGTGGCGATGCCGTAGAGCGGGTGATAGGCGAACTTCCAGACGAAGGCCGCCGAGACGCGCGGCAAAAGCACCGGGATGATGAACAGAAGGCAGTAGAAATTGCGCAGCTGTGGCGAGGCGACCTCGAACATCAGCACGCCGAGCCCGATCGCCACCACCATCGTCGCCACGACGGTGACGATCTCCCATTTCACCGACACCCAGACGGCGTTGAGGAAACGGCGGTCGCTGAAGAGATCGGCGAAGTTCGAGAACCACACCCAGGAATAGCTCGGCGCGCTCAGCTCGCGATTCTGCAGCGCGATCACGATGGCGTAGAGCGTCGGCACCATCGACAGCACCAGAAGGATGGCGAGGGTGGGAACCAGAAATGTGACCGGCAGGGAAGAGCGTCGGCGCATTGCCTATCCTCGGGAGGTAATGTGGTCGCTGATATGAAACCCGCGGCGCGGATCCCGGCATTCCTTCGAATGCCGTGGACCGCGCGCCGCGGGCGGGAGGATTACTTCTTCTTCACCAGCTCGTTGGCATAGGCCTCGAGCTCATTGAGGCCGCCCTTGATGTCGGTGCGCGTGCCGGTGACCAGTTCTTCCAGGATGATGCCCCAGCGGTCGCCGAGATCGGGCCAGCGCGGATCCTGCCAGAAGTTCACCGCCGTCACCTTGCCGGTTTCGGCCAGAGCCTGGCCGAGATCGGCGCCGTAGATGTCGGCGAACTCCTTGCTGGAGAGCACGCTGGTGCGGTTCAGCTCGCCGAACTGATGCGCATCGAGCCGGCGCTTCTCGTTCTCCTTCGACGTCGCCCAGGCGATGAACAGCCCGGCGCATTTCTTCGCCGCGTCATCCGCATTGGCCTTGGTGCCGATGGCGAGCCCATGGCCGTAGCCGCCGCCGGGCAGCGGCGAGGGCGGCGGCAGGAAGCCGACCTTGCCGACCACCTGCGAGGTCTTCGGGTCGACCGCCATGCCCGACAGCGGCGTCGATTCGACGAGGATGGCGACCTGGCCGGAGAGGAAGGCGCCGGTCGATTCATCCCAGCTGCCGGTCTGCGTGCCGGGCGCCGAGTCCTTGAACAGCTTCAGATAGGTCTCCGTCGCCTTCACGGCGGCGTCCGAATTGAAAGCCGGCTTGTCGCCGTCGAACCACTTGCCGCCATAGGCCTTGAAGAACGGCATCCAGCGCCAGACATTGGCGCCCGAGCCGCGCGCGCCGCGCAGCGCGATGCCGTATATGCCCTTGTCGGCATTGGTCAGCTTCGGCACGTCGGCGATCAGCTCGTCCAGTGTCTTCGGCGGCTGGATGCCGGCGGCCTCCAGCACGTCCTTGCGATAGACCATCAGGTCGCCGCCGCCGGTCAGCGGCGCGAACCAGACCTTGCCGTCATAGGTGGCAACCTTCTGGCGGCCGGGATCGAAATCGGCATAGTCGTAGTCAGCCGGGTAATAATCGGTCAGCGGCACGATCCAGCCCGAGGAGGCGAACAGCGCCACATTGGCCTCGTCGACATAGTAGACGTTGTAATTGCCGACGGTGGAGGCATCGGCGCGCGACTTGGCGCGGCGGTCGTTCTCGTTGAGATAGTCGATCTGGAACGAGGCGCCGGAGAGTTTCTTGAACTCGTCCTTGGAGTCTTCCAGAAGCGTCAGCCCGTCGCGCGGCTGCGCCAGCACCTTGACCGGCGCCGAGCATACGGGCGCCTGCGCAAGTGCAGCGGTTGAAACGGAAGCGGTAAGCACGAACGCTGCGCCGAGGCTGGCAGCGAGCCGATATGATTTCATTGATTTTCTCCTCCAGGAACAGTCGCGAAGCGGCAGATCCTTGGCCAAGCGACCCTCACCGTCGCCCGTCTGACCTGTCACCCGTCGCCAAAATGAGCAGTTGGAGAAGGCG
Organism: Mesorhizobium sp. M2A.F.Ca.ET.042.01.1.1; assembly: GCF_003997405.1. Taxonomy (NCBI): domain Bacteria; kingdom Pseudomonadati; phylum Pseudomonadota; class Alphaproteobacteria; order Hyphomicrobiales; family Phyllobacteriaceae; genus Mesorhizobium; species Mesorhizobium sp. M2A.F.Ca.ET.042.01.1.1. Next base: position 7,112 of record NZ_RZRX01000238.1, on the reverse strand, counting down.
AGACTAGAAGCCCCGTTGCAGCAGACATGTACTTTTATGCATTGTGCGCCGCAAAAAATGTCACCGGCAGAGTCTGCCCGTCACACGAGTATCAGTGCAATCGGAAGTGGGCGGGTATCGGCTGTGTCACGCCCTTAGTGTCAGCCGCTGCCGCGACAGCTTGCGGTAGGATGACGGCGTCATCTTGTGCTTGCGCAGGAAGGCGCGGTTGAAGTTGGAGATGTTCATATAGCCGACCTGGAAGCAGATGTCGGTGATCGGGATCTCGGTGTCCGCGAGCAGCTTGCAGGCCTGCCAGAGCCTCAGCTTGGCGACATGGTCGCTAAAGGAGTTGCCGGTATTTTTCTGGAAGAAGCGCGAGAAGGTGCTTTCGCTCATGCCGGCCAAGGCTGCCACGTCCGGCAGCTTCAGATCCTCGGCGAAATGCTGGAACAGATAGATCAGCGAACGCTGGATGATGTCGAGCGACTCCGCGTCGAGCAGCGGGGAGAAATCCGGCGACGACAACAGCGCGTATTCGTCGGTGGTGGCTAGCAGGTCGAGCAGCTGGAGGAACATGCGGAACCGCGCCAGCCCGTGCACTTCGCCCATTCTCTCCATCAGCTCGGCGCCGTCGAGCGCCGTCTGGCCGTGAAAGACCATGCCGCGCAGCGAGCGCTCCAGGAACGGCTCCAGCTCGCGCAATTCCGGCAGCAGACCGGATGAACCGCGCAGCCGCTCGGCGTCGAACTGCAGCACGATATCGCGCCCTTCGATCAGCTCGCCCGGCTGCACCGCCGTTACCCAGTCATGCGGCAGCCCGCCGCCGACGATGGTCAGATAGCCCGGCCCGAACTCGCCGATATGGTCGCCGACGAGCACCACGCCCGACGATTTCCGCAGAAGATGGATCTCGTATTCCGGATGGAAATTCCAGACATTGCGCTCCCACGGATAATCGTCCAGCCGCCACAGGAAACTCTCGCTCGCCTCCGTGACGATGTGCTCGAAGGCGGGCGCCGTGCGCGGAATCGCGGCCGTGTTCTTTCTGCGCCTGAACGGCATCCATTCCTCCCGGCATGGCGCGCCGGCTGCGCATGCCCGGGGCATCCGTAGCAGCCTGCGGCCGGCAAATGAAGGAGGCGCGGGGGAATCGCAGCTCCGCCTGGATCAATCGCTAAGCCGGCCTCCTCCCTTGCCAACATGTCGCGTTTCGTTCACAAGGCGGCGCAAATGGCGCCATTTTGCGCCATTGTGTACGGCTTCCGGCCCTTTTTTGCCGACGCGCCGTGTTCTGAAAGAGCGGAACAATGTCTGCGATCGAAACCGGCGCCCTCGCGCCGGAAAACCTTTGGCGTCAGGAAATCAGGGCGACGGTAGCGCTCGCCTGGCCGATGGTGCTGACCAATCTCGGCCAGACCGCGATGACCGCGACCGACGTCATGATGATGGGTCGGCTGGGGCCGGATACGCTCGCCGCCGGCGCGCTCGGCTCCAACCTCTATTTCATGCCACTGATCTTCGGCTTGGGCCTCATGCTGGCGACCTCGCCAATGATGGCGACCGAGCTCGGCCGCCATCGCCATTCGGTGCGCGACCTGCGCCGCACCGTGCGACAGGGCCTGTGGCTGGCGATCCTGATCTCTCTCCCGATCTGGATTTTCCTCTCGCATGGCGAAGAGGTGCTTCTGGCCATGGGCCAGAAGCGGGAGCTCGCGCATCAGGCCGGCATCTATCTGCACTGGCTGCAATGGGCGGTGCTGCCCTTCTATGGCTACATCGTGCTGCGCTCCTTCATCTCGGCGCTGGAGCGGCCGGGCTGGGCGCTGATCATCGTTTTCGTCGCAGTCGCTTGCAACGCATTCTTCAACTGGGTGTTCATGTTCGGCAATCTCGGCGTCAAATCGATGGGCATCGCCGGCTCCGGCCTCGCCACAACTTTGTCCAGCACGCTGATGTTCATCGGCCTGGCGGCGGTGGTGATGCTCGAGAAGAAATTCCGCCGCTACCGGCTATTCGGTCGCTTCTGGCGCTCCGACTGGCCGCGCTTCCGCGGCCTGCTGAGGCTCGGCCTGCCGATCGCCGGCATCCTCGCCTTCGAGGTGACGATCTTCAATGCGGCGGCCCTGCTCATGGGCCTGATCGATGCGGACTCGCTCGCCGCCCATGCGATCGCCATCCAGATCGCCTCGATCTCTTTCATGGTGCCGCTCGGCCTCAACCAGGCGGTAACGGTCCGGGTCGGCCTGGCGCATGGCGCCGGCAATCCGGAAGGCGTTTCGCGCGCCGGTTGGACCGCCTTCGTCATCGGCGTCTCCTTCATGGCGCTGATGGGCCTGGTGATGATTCTGTGTCCGCACGCGCTGATCAGCGCCTTCATCGACCTCGGCGATCCGGCCAATGCCAGGGTGATCACGCTTGCCGTGTCGTTCCTGGTGTTCGCGGCGCTGTTCCAGATCTTCGACGGCGCCCAGGCGGTTGCCGCCGGCATGCTGCGCGGCCTGCACGACACCAAGGTGCCGATGATCTACGCCGCGATCGGCTATTGGGGCGTAGGCCTGCCGCTCGGCGTGCTGCTTGCCTTCCATTTCGGCCTGAACGGCGTCGGCATCTGGATCGGCCTGGCCTCCGGGCTGGCCGTGGTGGCGGCGCTGCTGCTCGCGCGCTGGCTCAGGCGCGACCGCATCGCGCCGGCGCTCGCCTTCGGGCATTGATCGACAAGGCTGCCGGTCCGCTCGGCAGCCTTTCGCCGGTTCAACGAACCGCCGCGCGCTCCAGCCGCCGCGCATATTGCGTCAGCGGGAAGCACATGACGAAGAAGATCAACGCCACCAGCCCATAGACCTTGAATGGCTCGAAGGTGGCGTTGTTGATCGCGTTGGAGGTTCTGACCAGTTCCTCGAAGCCAATGATCGAGGTCAGCGCAGTCGATTTGATCAGCTGCACCAGGAAGCCGACGGTCGGCGCGCGGGTGATGGCGAAGGCCTGCGGCAGGATGATCAGCCTGAGTTCCTGCAGATAATGCAGGCCAAGGCTGGCGCCGGCGTCCCACTGGCCGCGGGGCAGGGCGTCGACGCCGCTGCGCCAGATCTCGGCGAGATAGGCGCTGGCGAAGAAGGTCAGCCCCAGCACCGCCGCCGTCCACGGCTCGATGCGCAGGCCCAGCATCGGTAGGCCGAAGAACATCAGGAAGAGCTGCATCAAAAGCGGCGTGCCCTGGAACAGCGCGATGTAGCCCGAAGCGATACGCTTCACCCATTTGTTTTTGGCGATGCGGAAGAACAGCACCACCAGCCCGACCAGCGCGCCGCCGATGAAGGCGGCGAGCGACAAAAGCACGGTCCAGCGCGCGGCGAGCAGAAGGTTGCGCACGATGTCCCAGAGAGTGAACTCGATCATGACACGCCGGCTCCAAGAACGCGGCGGCCGCCGCTGACCAGCAGCCGGCGCAGCCCCATCGACAAGCCGAGATAGACCATCGTCACCGCGAAATAGGTTTCGAAGGCGCGGAAAGTGCGCGCTTGCAGCATGTCGGCCTCGTAGGTCAGCTCGCGCACCGCGATCTGCGACACCACGGCCGATTCCAGCATCATGATGACGATCTGGCTGGTCAGTGCCGGATAGATCACTTTCAGCGCCTGCGGCAGCACGATCTTGATGAACACCTGGCGCGGCCTGAGGCCAAGCGCCAGGGCTGCTTCCGTCTGGCCGCGCGGCACGGCGTCGAGCCCGGCGCCGACGATTTCGATCGTGTAGGCCGCCATGTTGAGCGTCATCGCCAGCATTGCGGCCAGTATCGGGTCGAGCCTTATGCCGAGGCTGGGCAGGCCGAAGAAGATGAAGAACAGCTGCACCAGGAATGGCGTGTTGCGCATCACCTCGACATAGCAGCCGATCGCCAGCTGAAGCGGCTTTGGGCCGTTTCTTTTGCCGGCGGCGCCCAGGATGCTGAGGAAGGTGCCGGCGAGCGTGGTGACGGCGATCAGAAGCAGCGTCATCGCCGCGCCGCGCGCGATCACGCCCGCCGCACCCGCAAGCCAGCCGAAGTCGAGGCTGTAGCCCATGGCGATTGACCTTGTTGGAGCAGGCGGAACGGCTCAGCCCTTCGTTACAGGCTGAGCCGCGCCGGAGATCAATCCTTGAGGTTGTCGGGGTTGAGCGGCGTCTTCAGCCAGGCCTTGGAGCTCTCGTCCAGCTTGCCGTCGGCGAGCATCTTGGCGACCGCGTCGTTCACCGCCTTCTTCAGCCGGTCCTCATTCTTGTTGAGGCCGATATGCGAGGGCGAGGTCAAGAGCTGGAATTTCTGCTCTGGCTGCAGCACATCCTGCTTGGCCAGCACCTGCGCGCCGACATCGTTGCCGACCACCATCAGCTGCGTCTGGCCGGAGATGAAGGCCTGGATGACGGAATTGTAGTTGTCGAAGCGGCGGATATCGGCGGAAGCGGGCGCCGCTTCCGTCAACGACGTATCCTCCAGCGTGCCGCGGTTGACGGCGATCGACTTGTCGGCGAGGTCTTCCTTGCCTTTCACCGCCGTTGCTTTCGGCCCGATGACGGCGATGTAGTAGGGCGCGTAGGCGGCGGCGAAGTCGATCACCTGCTCGCGCTCCTTGGAATAGCCGACGCTCATCAGGATATCGACGCGCTTGTCGGTGAGATACGGGATGCGGTTCTGGCCGGTGACGCTGACCAGGTTGAGCTTCACCTTGAGCGAATCGGCGATCGCCTGCGCGACGTCGATGTCATAGCCCTTGATGCTCATATCGGCGCTGGCCGAGGAGAAGGGCGGGAAGTCCGAGAAGATGCCGACATTGATGGCGCCGGCCTTGACGATGTCGTCGACGGCGTCGGCTTTCGCCTGAGTAGCGAGGCCGGCAGTGCCGAACATCATCGCTGCTGTGATTATGGATTTCAGTGCGTTGCGAAGAGTCATTGTTGTTCCCCTGCTGGAAGCTTGTTTGTTGCGTCCGGCCGCCGGCTCCAGCGCGGCGGCCGTATTGGCTAAGCAATTCCAGGAAAGTGTGACGCGGTTTAGGCTTGGCGACTTCGCCATAGCTTCCGTCCGGAATTGCGTGAAATTAAGAAGTCTCAGCCTTTCTTGATCGCCGGGCTGAACGCCATGAGGCTGAGAATCTCGAAAAGCACCTGCGCGCCGACATGGGCGGTGTTGGTGGTGGAGTCGTATTGCGGCGCCACCTCGACGACGTCGCCGCCGACGATGTTGAGGCCCTTCAGGCCGCGCAGCAGTTCGAGCACCTCGCGCGTCGTCAGCCCGCCGACTTCCGGCGTGCCGGTGCCCGGCGCGAAGGCCGGATCGATGCTGTCGACATCGAAGGAGATGTAGGTCGGCCCGTCGCCGACAATCTTGCGCGCCTTTTCGATGATCGCCGGGATGCCGAGGCCGGTCACCTCCTCGGCATGCACGACCGTCATGCCGGACTCGTAGGTGAACTCCCACAGATATTCGGCCGAGCCGCGGATGCCGATCTGGATGGTTCGCGACGGATCGAGCACGCCGTCCAGCACCGCGTTGCGGAAAGGGCCGCCATGGTGGAACTTGGTCATGTCGAACAGCCCGCTGGTGTCGCAATGGGCGTCGATATGGATCATGCCGACGGGCGACTTCTTGCCGACCGCCTTCAGGATCGGATGGCTGATCGAATGGTCGCCGCCGACCGAGAGTGGCAGCACGCCCGCATCGACGATCTGGTTGGTGCGCTTTTCGATGTCCTCGTGGCTGATCTCCAGCCGGTAGCGACTGCGGAACGGCGTGTCGCCGATGTCGGCGACGCGAAGCTCATGCGTCGGCGCGCATTCCAGCACATGATTGTAGGGCCCGATGCGTTCGATGGCGCGCAGCGCGCGCGGCCCGAAGCGCGAGCCGGGCCGGTTGGTGACGCCGAGATCCATCGGTACGCCGATCATCGCCACCTGCAGGTCGCCGAAGTCCGGGTTCTCGGCGGCGATCTCGCGATAGGGCGCGGCGAGAAAGGTCGGGATGCCGGAATAGGGGGCGAGGCGGGTGCCCGACTTGTTGAAGAGCTTGTCGGCGACCTTGCGGAATTTCGGGTCGAACATCCCGCCGCCATGGCTCTCGCCATATTTGCGGCGCAACGCTTCGAGCTTGCCGCGATCGTAACCCATGTCCGGTCCTCCTGTGCCTGCCTGTAGCGCATGGACGATTTACCAAGCCGGCCGGATCGTTTCCCGGCGGCTGCGCTGCGGATTTCCCATCTCTTGACGCTGTTCCGGGCAAAAGTGTCGAGCAGCCGCATTGAAAAATCAATTGATATTGTTAGGGTCTTGGTTGTGAGAAAATCTCACAAAGTAGGAGCCGTTCCATGGCCAAGCGCCTGCCGCCGCTGAACCCGCTGCGCGCCTTCGAGGCCACGGCGCGGCACGCCTCGCTGACCAAGGCGGCGGGCGAGCTCAATGTCACGCATGGCGCCGTCAGCCACCAGATCAAGGCGCTCGAGCAATCGCTGGGCGTGAAGCTCTTCGAGCGCACAGGTCAGCGGGTGAAGCTGACGCCGCATGGCGCCGAATTCCTGCCGGCGGTCTCGGCCGCCTTTGAAGGCATCGCCGCCGCCACGCAGCGCATGACGCGGCCGGCGAGCGCCGGCACGCTGTCGGTCTCCTGCGTGCCGGCGCTGCTCTTGCTCTGGATGACGCCGCGGCTCGGCTCCTTCACGGCGCAATATCCCGACATCCAGCTGACGCTGATCCCCTCCAACGATCCCAGGGACATCCGCGCCGCGGACATCGACGTCTGCGTGCATTATGGCGACGGTGGCTGGAGCGACTGCTGGATACGCAAATGGTCCGGGCTGGAATTGTTTCCCGTGGTCAGCCCGACGCTGATCAACAACCGGCCGATCCGCAGCGTCCGCGACCTCGCCGACCACGTCTTCCTGCATGGCGACGATGGCCGTGAATGGCACACCTGGCTGGCCGCCGCCGACGCGCTCGATCTCGAGCGCGGCCGCCGCCACCGTCTGGGCGATGCGCGCATGGCGACGGAAGCCGCCGTGCACGGCCATGGTGTTGCGCTCGGCGATTCCGTCACCGCGCGCGCCTTGCTTGCCAGGGGCATGCTCGTCGCGCCCTTCACGCTCTCGGTGCCGGCGGTCCAC